>JALHUC010000114.1 GCA_022865845.1 bacterium
AAGTTAAACGGACCTTCCTGAAAGAGAAAAAGATTAATGAGTCTTCCGGGAAATGAGTGCCTCGTGGTCAGTCTTGTTTTAAAGAAAAAACCTTCTTAACAGGGATGAAGGGGATGAAAGGGATAGTGCAATTCCTTTAAGGGCGGGAAAAGCAGCCTCTCGCAGTGGCGCAGAGAACGCAGGGAAAACCTGAGACCAAGGGGGATAACCCCACTTGCTTACCACGGCAAAGTCCGAAGGACGAAAACGGGTCATCGCGAACAATTACCTATGTGAAGCGATCTCAGGCGAGGGATGAATCTAACAGGGATGAAAGGGATGGATAATCAGTGCATAGTGCAGAGTGTGGGGAAAAACAATAAACATCCAAATTCCAATGCCTTTTCACCGCAGTCCTAATCTTTCGTTTGTGCTCTTTCCCCTGACACTCCGATACGTCGTTACAGATTTTTTCTATCCCCTCTATCCCCTTTATCCCTGTTAAATCAAGCCCTTGCGTTAAAAAACAGAGAGATGATTTAGGATTGCCCGGGCTTTGTTAGGATCGCTCATTCAGGGCCCGGCAGATGCCACACAGGTTCGCATTATCCGGATGAACCCGAATTTATAGACACTGTGCTTGATCTCCGGCTCACGGGCAACTTTGTGTGCCGGATCCTGTTTTCCAGTATCAACGGTGATCTCCTTCTTCCTCCTCGTGTTCGTCCTCATCCTAATCATCGTGTTCTTTGAACTTGTAGGCCTGTGGACCGAGGTCCAGATCTACTTCTGCCCATAAACGAATCTGTACCTCCTCGGGTTGGGGAGGTTCCGTGAGAATAACGATATCTTTAAAGAATCGGCCCTCAGGCTCCTTGTGATAGTTGGGGTCGAACTCGATGGTCAGGGTACCTTCCTCACCTGGGTTCAAGATCGTCTTCGAGATACTGGCACGAACACAGGCACAGCTTGTGGGTGTGCCTGTGACTTTCACCGGGCCGTTTCCCTCGTAAAGGAACGGCACCGTGAATTTAACGACAGGTCCGCTCTGGCTGACAATGCCGGCATCGAGAACCGTGGCGGAGAAACGGAAGTCTCCAGCCGTTTTACCTGGACGCGGAACAAACTGCTGGACGCTGTACTCTTCAGCGGTGACGACTACGCCTTTGAGTCTGAGCTTGCTGACCGAGCCGTGCCTGATCATGGGAAGACTGGAGGAGAAGTTTTCGTTGGGTGACGCGCTGGTTATGAGATATACGTCGCGCTGAAAAACACCGGTGCCATCCTTGCCGTGAAAGGCCGGGTCGAACTCAACGTGAACCTTGAACCTCTCCCCGGGTTTTATCACTTTGAACCAATTGGTTGGAATGGACATCCCGAACGGTCTTGATAAAGTGCCGTCCGGCGTTTCGATGGAAGCATTGGTGCAGGCGCACGATGTAAATGCACCCTTGAGGACCAGGTCCTCGGCATCCCCGTTGTAGAGTTCAAAAACCTTTTTGACCTTACCTCCGTCAATGTTGACGATCCCCAGTTCCAGAGTCGGAGCGGTCGAAGGGTTTACGCTTCCTGAATTCAATTTCTTTTGCAGATCATCAGCCGATGCCGTTTGGGTCGCCATGAATACCGCTGTCGCAAGGATCACCAGAATGAAAATATAAGGTACTTTTCTGCCCATGAAATGTCTCCCTCACATGTCAAAGAAAAGGGCACCCGTGGATCCCATGCTGCCCGACCACAGGGGTGCCCTTAAACAGGTGTGTTCTTAACTGTTTTGAACTTTTCTCAGTTCCACTCGTATAATCGCTTCTCGACTCCGGGAAGGCCCTGAATAACCATGCGGAAGCGATCGGGTTTTTCGGGGACCTCGAAGACGATCTTTCCACCGGCGTGGTGCCCCCTCATCCTGTCGGCCTCGACCGGATGGTAGACTTTCCCGTCAATTTCCATGGTGGAAAGCTCCATGAGGTCGTATTTCCCAAGGCTGACGGTATGGGTGTTGGCGTAATACTTGACCTCCAGACGACCGTTCCCGAACATTACCGGCTCGATCTCCAGGGTCATGTCGCCGGAACCAAGGCCGCCGGTTGAGATCTCGGGCATGGATCTGAGATCGTGGCTTTGGCCTTCTGTCATCGTCCTGTCGCCGTAACCGTTTCCGCCCATTCTGTCGCCTGAATCATTGCCGGAGTCACCTCCCATACTGCCTCCGGAATCACTGTCGGAGCCGCCTCCCATACCTCCCCCGGAGCCGCCTCCCATTCCGGCCAATGCGGGGGACGCGGCCACAAAACCAGCGATGGTTAAGATCAGCAGCAGCTTTGTAATTTTCCCAATAATGTTTTCCATAATCTGTTTCCTTTCGTCAAATAGAGCGAATGAGTATTATAGTCGCCAGGGTCATCCCAACTAATAAGTTCACAGCAAGGGCCCTGTTCATATCAAATTTCAGTAGTCTGCCCAGGACTCCATGGCCTGACTCGTACAGTTCCTGTTTCTGAATGAGCCTGAGCATGACGGTGATCCCCAAAAGGTTGGAAGCCACTCCGATGGCGAGGAAAAAACTCTGGTACTTGCTGAGAAAGAGGGACGCCGCAGATAGGCCGAGAATGGGCAGAAAACTCGTTATGTGATGCATGCAGCAGGCCACCATGGCAGTGGCCGACATCCCGCCTGTGATGGCTATGGAGGCTGTCGCCTGCGCGGTTGCCCTTGCCTTCAGAGATCCCCTGACATAAACGAAAAGCCCTGTCTGAATGCCGAAACCCGCTGTCAGGAGCGCGATCCAGATCCCGAGCACTTTGATCTCTTCAAAAGCGTACTCAAAGGAGTTTAAAAGGGTCAGTGTCAGGAAGTAGGTGCCTAGAAGAAAAACAGAACCTGAAATTCCCCAAAAATATGATGTCCTGACAATATTATTTTTGTATTTAGTCGTCACTCCTATCTCCCGCCCTCAGTGTTTGCTCCCCCAGCATATTTTCAGGAACTGCCATTTTTTCAAAAAAAGGGGGGCGGATGACCGTCCCCCATGGAACGATACCCTTATTCAAGTACCCGGTAGATCCTGCCGGTATCCTTCTCCACCAGCAACCGGTCCACGAGGGCCTCGCCCTTTTTGGTCACGACCTGGACCTCGAATCCGTCTTCGGTCTTCTTGACCTTCCCTACCTTCAGGTTGGGGTTGCTCCGCGTGATCCGGTAGGCAATGAGCTCTTCGGCGTCTTTTTCGGTCAGATCCACCTTAGCTTCTGTGGTGGTACTCCCACAGTAGCCCTGATCAGCGCCGTAGCCGGATGCACCGTAGTCCATCATGTTGCCCCGGTAGTTCATGTGGCCGTAGTCGTATCCGCTGTGGGCCTTCGCCAGGCCGTATCCCCCGCCCATGATGGCCAGTGTGATTACCGCGATGATTGCTGTCCTTTTCATTTTCTTTCCTCCTGTCAGGTTATTGATTTGTGAGCTGCACGTTTCGAGCTGTATAAAGCATTGTCCGTGCCAAAGAGCTTCCAGGAAGGAAAAAATCCATAAGACTTTGATATTTAAATAAAAATAAATTCATCATCGGATTTTTGGTACACGGGCGGACCTGGATTGAGGGTCTAAATTACGCACATGGCTGATTGGAGCTGTCACCAAATTACCCAGTTGGATACCGGACACGGAGACACGGAGACACGGTGACGCGGAGGAAATCCGAAAAAGCGGAAACTTTCGATTGAGCGACTTGGCGAAAAGGTAAGGGATGAACGGTATGGGAGTAGGGATTAAAATGCTTGGTGTTTGCAGTTTGAGGTTTGAAGTTGTTAATCACTGATCAGTCATCATTGTCTTTCTCTGGACTCTGGACTCTGGAACCTGAAACTCCAGCCGTCGGCTGGCGCCTAACCTTCGATTCCGTACTCCCTGATCTTGGCGAGAAGGGTCTTCCTGGTGATACCCAGGATGCGGGCTGCGTGGGTCCGGTTGCTGTCGTTATCAGTGAGGGTCTTTACGATCAGGATCTTTTCCATCTCGCGAAGGGTGATGCCGGTCTGGAGACTGGAATCAGACTCACCGATACCGGGCACATCGTCGGACCTGATTCCAGGAAAATCGCCCACATCCAGATACTCGTAGCGAGACAGGATGATGGCCCTTTCGATGACGTTCATCAGTTCACGAACGTTGCCGGGCCAGTCGTGGGAAAGGAGACTGGTCAGTGCTCTCGGTGTGAACCCCATGATGTCTTTTCCGTGGCGAGCGGCGAAACGTTTCAGGAACAGTGCAGCAAGGGGAGGAATATCAATCTTTCTTTCCCTCAAGGGCGGGATATGGATTGGAAAAACCGAAATTCGGTAGAAAAGATCCTCACGGAAACGTCCCTTCGCCACGTCCTCTTCCAGGTCCCTGTTGGTGGCGGCAATGATACGGACATTTGTCTCGATCTCACGGGTCTCCCCCACCGGTGTGACCTTCCCGTCCTGCAGGACCCTGAGCAGCTTCGCCTGGGCAGGAAGTGGGAGGTCGCCTATCTCGTCCAGGAAAAGTGTGCCCCCCTCGGCTGCCTGGAACCGTCCTTCCTTATCGCGATCAGCTCCCGTAAAAGATCCCCTTTTATGACCGAATAGTTCGCTTTCGATGAGGGTATCGGGAATAGCGGCACAGTTGACCGTCATGATCCTCTTTTTGGCTCTGGCACTCATGCGGTGGACCACCTCGGCGAGGACCTCCTTACCGGACCCGCTTTCCCCCGTGAGCAGGACAGTGGCGTCGGTGGAGGCGACCCTGACAGCGTCGTCAAGAAGGTCGTTCATGACGGAACTCTCGGCGACGAGATCCATTCCTTCCAGCTCTGGTACCGAGGCACGGGAGGTTAATGTTTTACCGATGGACGGCTGGATGACGGCCTGGATGGCTTCCTCGAGCTCGTCCAAATTCAGGGGTTTGAGGAGATAGTCCTCAGCTCCCAGTTTGAGAGCTTCAATTGCCGTCTGAACGGTTGCGTAGGCGGTCATCATGATCACCGGCAGAGCAGGGTTGAAGGTCTTGATGTGCTTGAGCGCTTCCATTCCCCCCATTCCAGGCATTTTGATGTCCAGGAGAATGAGGTCGATCACTTCGGTCTCCAGGGCCTTGAGACCATCCTCACCTGAAGCTGCCTCCACAGATCTGTGGCCTTTGTCTTTAACGGCTTCCCGCAGCATGAGTCTGTGTGCGGCATCGTCGTCGATGATGAGAACTGTTCTCGAAGGCTGACCAGCTGTCTCTTTCAAGCTCAACCTCTCTGCCCGATCCACATTACAGCTTCAGATCCTTTGACGGGACGCCTTTTGATAGCGGCGCTGCCTCCGTGGAGCTTGGCGACCTTTCTAACAAGAGGAAGCCCCAGTCCTGTTCCGCTCTCCTTGGTCGTCTCGAACAGGGAAAACAGCTTTTCGCTGTGCTCCGGTACCCCGGTACCCTCGTCGGTGACACGGAAGGTCAGGCTGCCATTCTCCGCTGCTGCGGACAACTTCACCGTCTGGCCTTCGGCCGAGGCCTCCAGGCCGTTCATGACCAGATTGAGAAGCGCCTGGATGATCATGTCCCTGTCCACGAGCCAGCTCAGGTCCTTCGGTTCGACGTCGGTCTCCATTTTCACATCCTTCAACCTGGCGTCACCTTCGGCAAGTACCTTGACGTGCTCAAGAATATTCCCGATCTCCCATTCCCCGAGTTGGAGGTTCTCCTGCCGGGCATAGGAAAGCAGACCGCTCACCACCCTGTTGAGACGATCCACCTCCTGAACGATGGTTTCCATCATGGGCGCCTGATCCTCAGGAACTTTTCCGGAGAGAAGCTGTGCCAGTCCACGGATGCTGCTCAAAGGGTTACGGATCTCGTGAGCCACGGTAGACGACAGTTCACCGATCTCGGCCAGCCTTTCGGATTGAGCGAGCTTGTCCCTGAGGTTCTCCAGTTCACTGATGTCCTGAAAGAGGATGAGGAATCCTCCAGGCTCAGCCCCTTCCCTGGGTATGGATGTGGCCGAGAGGTTGATGCTCAACCTTCGGCCGGCAAGGACCATGGTACCTTCCCTGACCGGCTGGGCCTGGCCGCTCCGAAGGGATTCACAAGGCAGGATCTGTTCAGGGAAAATATCCTTGGCCGCTCTTCCCTTCAGTTGATCCTCGGATATACCCAGGATATGGGCTGCTCCCGGATTGGTGATAGCGATCATGCCTTGGGTGTCACATAGGATGAGTCCAGCCGGCATCCGGGTGACGATCTCTCCGGCATAGGACTCGGTCCTCGCCAGCGCGATCGCTGTCTCCCGAGCCCTTTGGCTCCAGAATCCCCATCCTGCGATTCCCGCGAAGGAAATGGTAAGGAAGAAGGCTGTAACCAGGTTCATGCGCAGATGATGGCCCTTGAGATAGGAGGTGCCGGCAGCGTCCAGGACCACCGTGATGGACAACATATCCGGTAATATCGTCAATGCGCTGTGCATGCCCATCGCGCCGGCCCTGTTAAGAGGGTTGCTCCTGGCGACCGATTCACCCTCCAGAACTCTTCTGTACACATAGAGGTCGGGTTCTTTGAGAAAAAGGCCGTTATCCGGGACCAGCGACGAGCCAGACCGGGAATAAAGCCCTTCAGGCAGGCTCTTGATCTCCATAGGTCCGCTGCTCGAAGCGATGACCCCTTCCGGGGAAGAAAGGAATATCAGATTCGCGCCGGATTCACTGGCGTTGGCGTCCAGCAGATCCTGCAGGATCTCCCTGGTCCAGGCCGAGTGCATCATCCCGATATTGAGGCTTGCCTCCAGCCCTTTTGAGATCATCTCGGCTTGCCGATGCAGACTGTTTTCCACAAGGCCGCTCTCAACGAGAGTACTGCGGTAGGTGATTATGGCCGTGATGATGACAGGTATGAGAAGCAGGATGGTGAAAAAGAAAGATCTTTTTTTCCCGGTTCTCGCAGGTGCCTGTAAAGGCCATTTGACTGTCTGATTACTCATTTATGCTTGTCTTTCCGGCCAGGAAGAAGTTCCTGGCTCTTATAAAGTTGATGGTGATCAGTATCCTGCTGATATTAGACAGTTTATCAGATGGGAGGTAAAGGTTCATGTTGTGAATCCTCAGAAACTGATTCCCAGGTCCGGTACCCAGTACAGGAACCTCTGGATATGGTCGGTCAGGAGCATTATTCCGAAGACAATCATGACAAGAGCGTTCATGTAAACGAAGACCTGCTGGTATCTTTTGAGGAATTTTATGGAGTTCAGAAACAGGTTGATGAAAAGACCGAAGACGAGGAAAGGCACCGCCAGGCCCATGGCGTACACACCCAGAAGCTTAATTCCGTAGATCGCCGAGGCCTCTGCAGCGGCAAATAATAGGATCGAACTGAGAGTGGGGCCGGAGCAAGGCACCCAGCCGGCGGCAAAGCCTAGCCCCACGAGAAAACTGCCGAGATATCCCACAGGTTTTTCGCGAAAATGATAACGTATTTCTCTGCCAAGCGATTTCAGATGGAAAAACCCCACGGTGGCCAGGGCAAAAATGATGATGATCACTCCGCCAGTTATTCTGATCCATTGCTGGTACTGGAAAAACAGATGCCCCACATAGGACATGATTGATCCCATGATCATGAAAAGCACTGAGAAACCCAGGATAAAGGCTGAAGAGTGGGACAGTGTCCTCGTGATCACCTGTCTCTTCGTGGCGTCAGAAACGAGGGTGTCAAAGGAGCTTCCACTTATGAAAGAGACGTAAGATGGGAAGAGACCGAGGAAGCAGGGAGAGAGAAAGGAAAGAGCCCCCGCAGAGAAGGCCAGGTAATAAGGGATGTGTTCTGTCATCTAACGACCTTTTTCATTGATCTCTCCTCACGAACCGGGAGGCTGTCGGAGAAATCCGCCAGCCTCCCGGTCGTGTTTTAATCCTCGCTTTTACTCGTTACTCCAGATGACTGAATTCGTCTTTTCCAAAAATCATTGGTGTCAGGAGCGGGATCGCCCGCTTTAATCCACGGTCATTCTCCAGAAAATTTTCAGCGCACCTGTAGGTACAGAACTGCTCCATGGGATAACTGCCCAGCATATGCCGAGCTGCTCTATCCTGGAAATCATCTTTACAATAGGAGCAGGATGCTAAAAGTACGAAAGGTCCAGGTATGCGGTGTCTCATCTCAACCACCTTTCTGATGAATTTTGTTTTCGATCTCTATTTTCGGACTTTTGTGAGGGAGCAGTTTCATTGTCTTCCGTGAAAACGGGAGGCGTATGCTCCTGCCTTAAGGACATGGATATCCCCATTCCAGCTTTGCGCACGGGCCTGGATGGTGTTGCGATATAGTGGATTTTTTTCGCACTGATCATATTCCGGGATCTCCAGTAGAAATCCACATTGAGTTTTCTCAGATAATCAGGAATTTCCTTCCAGTGCGGATCGTTGCTTTCATTGTTCACGGTAACCTCCAATAGGGTTGTTCAACTGTCTCCCGCTGATGATTCAGACCATCTGCGGAGTGGTGGGCGGTAAGTTTGCGTGAAGATTTATCCGCGGGGAGGCTTTTCCAGGATAAAAAGAAGCCCAGATTTAGGAACGGGGATAAGATCCAAAACTGCGGTGGTGGACAGAAGCAGTATAAACAGCATGGGAATAGTGAAAATGGCTACGCAGATCGTGAACAGACAGGAATATGTATTGGACTGATGTGAAGTCCCAATCCCGCCCATGACATTCATACTGTGGTATCCGGAAAACAGAACGATCACGATACTGAAAACGGCCAGGATCAGAATAGTAGTAGAACGATGTCGGGAGATTGAATCGAATATCATCCGAACCCACTCCTGATAGTGTGTCTGTGGAACCGCCTTTCGCCATTTTCTTCCGAAGGATGGTCCACAATGCTACCGGTTATGTTTATCTCCAACTGAATACCCTTTTTTCCTCTTTGGGAAGCCCTCTGACTGTAACGGAAAATGTTGTCAGGGAATCAGGGTTATGCAGTATTCCAAGGTCGAAAACCATCAGGCCGCTGTCGTGATGCCCCTTCATTCTGTCGGAGCGTAACGGTTTCAGCAGGCGGTTTTCATACTCCAGTGTCGTCATTAGAGCGAGATCATATGTGTCCAGGATCAGGTCGTGGGCGTTGGCGAAGAATCTGACCTTAAAAGCGTCGTTTTCAAAGCCCTCCGGACTCAGTTCCAACCGGATGTTCCCGGGTTCCATAGTACCGGACACAAAGGAAGGATACTCCCCCTTCTTAATGAATTGAACTGCTGTGGGTCCGCCGGCGCTCTCCGAAGTTAAATTTACCACTGCAGGTGCATTGATACTTGTGTGGCGGTACTGAAAGATGGTGAAAGTGGTTAACACAAGGAATAGCAATGCAAAAATAATATAAACGGGTGTTTTGTCTCTCATAAGAAGTTAATGCTCCATGGACAGCAGGGTTATTTCGAAGAGCGCATTCCCTGCCTAAATAACTAAGCATATACCCACACAAATTCAACTGGAAAAACTGTGCGTCTTATGGCTATGACCGATATGCCCAATACCATCCGGTGACAATACCTTCGATATTGTTGGGCCCTTAGTTGCTTTTTCCCTTCGGCTATGCAGGAAGAGGAACAAAGATGCAGCCGCGAAGCCGGCAAGGGCACCTGCCATGGCCCCGAGGTCGCTGCCTGATTGCAGCCATCCAGCCGTTGCGCCAGTGACC
>JALHUC010000115.1 GCA_022865845.1 bacterium
ACAGTTTTGTTCATTTTCCAGTTGGCAACGATAAACGGTCTTCTTCCCATGGTACACCTCCCCGGAGCAGGCGGGCTTTGTTATCTGTGCTATCTCATGTCAATTTGCGCAAAAGTTGATGGACCTGCTAAGAACCCATCAAGCGGGATGTGGGAATGAAGAGAACGCAACCCCCCCGTATTGTTAATAGTCTCGAAGATACTATTTTACGAAGTTGTGGCAGCTGAAATTGAAGCCGGCAGAATCACGCGTCATCCAGGGCGTTAATGCCCGGAAGTTCACCCTTTTCCAGGAACAGAAGGAACGCCCCTCCGCCTGTGGAGATGTAGTCGATCTTGTCGGAATTTCCCGTGGCATGCACAGCGACATCGGTGTCCCCGCCACCCAGGATAGTCAGTGCCTGGGAGTTTGCCAGGGTTTCTACTATGGAAAAGGTCCCCTTGCTGAAGGGTGGCAGCTCAAAGACTCCCATGGGGCCGTTCCAGACGATAGTCTTGGCCAGGTTGAGCACCTCATTAAAAAGCGTCACCGTGGCAGGACCGATATCCAGGCCCATCTTATCCTCGGGGATCTCCTGGGCCGGAACGACAGTGGTTTGGGCCTTTTTCTCAATAGCATTAGCCGCAATACA
Source organism: bacterium (assembly GCA_022865845.1). Classification (GTDB taxonomy): domain Bacteria; phylum BMS3Abin14; class BMS3Abin14; order BMS3Abin14; family BMS3Abin14; genus JALHUC01. Next base: position 632 of record JALHUC010000115.1, read on the forward strand.
ATCCACCGGGAGGTAAAAGGGGATCCCTTTTAACCTTGCCTCCCCCATAATATCGGCGGCCAGTTCCAACATGTCCTCCTCCACCAGGGACTTGCCCACACGATAACCCAGGGCCTTCAGAAAGGTGAAAGCCATTCCCCCGCCGATGATGATCTTGTCCACCTTTTCCATCAGACTCATGATCGTCTTTATCTTGTCCGATACCTTGGCGCCCCCAAGGATAGCTACCAGGGGTCGTACCGGTTCTGTAAATGCCATGTTGAAATAGTCGATTTCCTTCTGCATGAGAAACCCGGCGACTGCCGGTTTCAGGATGGCTGGCACCCCCACAACCGAGGCGTGCTCCCTGTGAGAGGTCGCAAAAGCGTCGTCTACGTAGACATCCGCCAAAGAAGCCAGCTGCCGGGAAAAATCCGGATCGTTCTCAATCTCACCGGAGTGAAATCTCAGGTTTTCAAGAAGGACCACAGCCCCGGGCTGAAGACCCTCCAGGGTCTGCCTGACCCCGTCCCCGACACAATCGCTTAAAAACAGGACCTCGAGTCGAAGAAGGCGGCTAAGCCGCCTGACTATCGGAGCCAGACTCATGGATGGCACCGACTTGCCCTTTGGCCGCCCGAGGTGGCTAATGAGAATTACGCTGCCTCCGCTGTCCAGGATGTAGTTGATAGTGGGCAATGTCGCCCTTATCCTGGTGTCATCTGTGATATTGCCCTCGCCATTCAGGGGAACGTTATAGTCCACCCTGACAAGGGCCCGTTTCCCCTTGAGGTCGATGTCCTCTAAAGTTTTTTTCCTCAGCACATCAGACACCGTAAAGGTATTTGGCCAGATCTCTGAGCCGGGATGCGTATCCGTATTCGTTATCGTACCAGGACATGACCTTCGCCATTGTACCGTCCACCACCTTGGTCAGCGGGGCATCAAAGATGGAAGAGGCTTCCCAGCCGTTGAAGTCGACGGAAACAAGGGGTTCGTCATTGTAGACCAGGAACCCGGCCAATGGCCCTTTTTCCGCAGCTTTCTTCATTTCGGCATTGATGGAGACAGCATCCGTGCTCTTTTTAAGCTCCACCGAAAGGTCCACGAGGGATACGTTGGGCGTTGGCACCCGCACCGCCAGCCCGTCAAGTTTACCCTTTAGCTGGGGAAGCACCTCACCAACTGCGGAAGCCGCGCCGGTGGTTGTGGGGATCATGGAAACGGCCGCAGCCCTGGCCCTGCGCAGGTCCCTGTGAGGCTGATCGAGGATCCGCTGGTCGCTGGTATAGGCGTGAACAGTGGTCATAACACCGTGGATGATACCGAACTTCTCATCCAGCACCATGGCCACCGGAGCGAGACAGTTGGTCGTACATGAGGCGTTGGAGATCACCCTGTGCTTCTCAGGGTCCAGGTCTGAATGGTTCACACCCATGACTACAGTAAGATCCACACCCTTGCCGGGAGCGGAGATGATCACATGAGAGGCCCCGGCGTCAAGGTGCGCTGCCGCACTCTCTCTTGTTGTGAACAGGCCTGTACATTCCAGGACAACATCCACACCAAGCTCCTTCCACGGGAGTTTGGAGGGATCCCTTTCAGAAAAGACCTTTACCGTCTTTCCGCCGATAATAATACTGTCCCCGGAGACTTCGCTCACTTGTTCACCCGTAAGACGTCCGTGGACCGAATCATGACAGAACAGATAATTCAGTGTTTTGGCATCGGTCAGATCGTTGATGGCAACAAACTCGATTCCCGGATCGCTCATTGCGCTGCGAAGGGTTAATCTTCCTATTCGGCCAAACCCGTTGATCGCCACTTTGACGGCCATTGTTATCCTCCTTACAGGTAGTTTTGATTATCGTTTTGATTTTCCTGGTGTGACATTTTTACCTATGCAAACACTATTGGATTACCATGGAAAGGCGCCATTGTAAACGGCGGCATCCTCAAGTCAAACTCTTTTTGCCCGGAATCGGAGCCTTGAAGGTTCATTCCAATTTCAGGAAAAAAGAGTTTGCTTAATTTCGTAAAAGGCTTGGGAATAGATCACAAGCTGCGTGGCGAAAACATTCGAAACGATGAAAAGATTTGGACAGCATCAGCCAGAAAGATCCATCTTTTCTCCACCTGAAGGGGGATATCGTAAAACGAGGCATTGTTTTTACGATATGAGTTCAGCTTGACACTCGCCCCGGTACATATAGTATGATGGATAGTGAACTGTTAAGTGGCAATTTACACTAACGATACCTGAACAGGGATGCCTATCTCGGGATAACGATGACGCCTATTCGAAGACCCCCCAGGATCCTTATCATTGAGGATGACCCTGTATCCAGGAACCTCCTGAAAAACATTTTCAGGAACGAAGGTTACGATGTCGAGGAAGCGGCTGACGGGATCAAGGGGCTCGAAATGGCCCTCCTCGATCCGCCGCCGGACCTTATCTGTCTCGACATAATCCTGCCGGGTCTGTCCGGTTACGAGGTCTGCCAATCCATTAAACATGACGAGGCCGGCGCAACGATCCCTGTCCTCATGGTAACTTCCCTCACCAAGAAGGAGGATATCGTAAAGGGCCTGAAATCAGGTGCTACCGACTACATAACAAAGC
>JALHUC010000116.1 GCA_022865845.1 bacterium
CTCCCGGGAATCCCCGTCAAAGTCCGCAAGGCTGAACTGAAGGACGCGGGTATCATCAGGAAGGACGTTATAAACGTCGGGGTTGGCGGAGGATGCTGCCGGTAAAATACATGACAGGACCGTAAGGAGCAGGATTGTGATGATTGCTTTTACCGGTGGTATGAAGACGTTGTCTGTTTTTCCGCTGTTTGTCATTGATGGACTCGCAAAAAAGTCAATCAGGGTGTACGCGTAGCGTTCATCCTGGGGTTGGGGCCACGCCAGTCACGCCACAGGCGTGATGACCTCCTCGCAAGATAATTTGAAGAGACCTTTTGCGAGGTTATTATATCAGTCGAGTATAAACTTCCCAGTGAACCCTTTCAAGGAAAGACGGAGAGGCCAAGTGCAGTAGTGCACAAGTGCACCGGTGCACTCTTGCACTGGTTTTTCTCAGACTTGTGGTTAAATTTAACACCCAATTGAGTTATACTCTTCAAGTAGCGTATGGTCGGCAGTTCGGTTCGACCTGCCGGGATTAAATGGATGATTCCTGCACATGGTAGAAGGGAGAATACATGGAAGACAAAGGCAACGGCGGTTCAAAAGGGCCGTTCCAGGACACACCTATTTTCGGGAGGAAACGCCTGAATATACCAGGGTTACCTAAGCTTCCCGATTTCAAACTGCCCATCGGAGGGCAAAAACCAATGGCACTGGTCGTGGCGATCCTCGTCATCACGGCTATGGCCTACAACCTCCTCCTGGCGTACGTCGGGCCCGCCGAGTACGGGATCAAGCAGGTCAAGATCGGGATTAACCGGGGCATCCAGGAGAAGGTCTACACGACGGGTCTCCACCTGGTTCTTCCGGGGATGGAGGTCATGCACACCTTCCCCAGGAATTTACAGGTCTTCGAACTCAACAACTTTCCCACCCAGTACACCCGCCTCAACCGCTACGAGAAGGCAGCTTACATCCAGACCTCCGACGGTTTCTTCGTGAGTGTAGATGTGGCGATTCTGTACAAGATCGTGGATCCTTACCTGCTTATCACCACCGTCGGCCCCGGCCGGGCCTTCGAGGATGGCGGACTTATCCCAAAAGCAGAGCCGGTGCTGAAGGAGTCCCTCGGCGAGCTTTCCACCGAGGAGTTCTACAACAGCCCCCTCAGGGTTGAAAAGACCATGAAGGCCAAGGAGATGTTGACCAAAGAGCTCAAGCCCTACGGGATCCAGGTGGAGGAAGTGCTCGTGCGCTACTTCACTTACAGCGAGGAGATCCAGAAGAACATCGAGGCCAAGAAGCTCCAGGATCAGTTGGTGTTCAAGAACCAGGCTGAACGCCGGGCTGCCGAGGAGGGCGCCAAACTCCAGAAGGTGGTCAGCGAGGGTGAGGCCTTCATCCAGGTGAAGCTCCAGGAAGGTGAGGCTTACCAGGTCACGCGCCTTGCCGAGCGAGATCTTTACGTCAGGACCAAGCACGCCAACGGGGATCTCCTCGTAAAGCTTGCCGATGCCAAAAAGACGGAGCTTAAAAACGCTGCCTTGAGGGGAGCCGGTTCCGAACGCCTGGTGGGTCTGAAGATGGCCGAGGTTTACGAGGGACTGGAAGCGATCATCCTGTCCTCCGACGGTCCTGGGGGAGTCAACCCCCTTGACCTTGAGCGAACACTTCAGATGTTCGAGGTGAGGAAATGAGGCCGCTAATGAGATCTATAAATCACCTGGCCATCCTGGCTGCTCTCAGTTCCTTCCTCATATCCGGCTGCTGGCCCCATCAGGCCGGGCCTACAGAGGTGGGAGTCCGTACCGTCAAGTTAGGGATCTTCAATAAAAGGGGCGTTGATCAGACGTACTATGCTCCGGGTAAAACGTACTTC
>JALHUC010000117.1 GCA_022865845.1 bacterium
CCGGGTGGGGCGCTCGGATCAAAGACAGGCAATGTAAGACATTGATCCGTGAGGAAAGGGAAAATGACACTTTTCCCTTTCCGTTAGTAAAAAGTCCCGCCAGGACTTTTTGCGACCCTAAAAGGTTGATGACCTGGGAAAAATATCACCGCGCCTGGGAGCGGCGCCCGGATCGATGACCGGTTCATTCAGGTCATAGATCCGTGAGGAAAACGAAAATGACACTTTTCGTTTTCCGAGGAGCACAAAGTCCCGTAAGGACATTGTGCGACCCTATCAACAGTAGCGCCCGTGTGGGCGCCCGAACCGATGGTGAAACATTTGAGTCATCGGTTCGTGAGCTAAGCGAAAACCGCGTTTTTCGCTTAGCGTTGAGCCAAAGGTCCCGGCAGGACCTTTAGCGACCCTTACAGTCGGCAGGCGGAAATATGCTCAAGGCGGCATGGAGCACCGACAAATAGTAAAGGTTATTGATCTTATGATCGCAAACCGCTAAGGAGACAGATTCAATGGCATTTATCGAGATCAAAAACCTGCTTAAGCGCTATAACAAGGTAGTGGCAGTCAATCACATAGACCTTGAGGTGCAAAAGGGAGAAATGCTGACGCTTCTCGGGCCCAGCGGGTGCGGCAAAACAACCACCTTGCGCTGTATCGCCGGGTTGGAAAAACCGGAAGAAGGGGACATCCTTATTAACGGCAAGTCGATGCTCTCGGAAGGGTTTGTCCATCCGTCACAACGGGGGCTCGGTATGGTGTTCCAGAACTATGCCGTATGGCCGCATATGAAGGTCTTCAATAATGTCGCTTATGGCTTGAAGCTCCAGAAAATATCCAAAAAAAGTATCCAGGAAAGAACGCTGGAGGTGCTGGATCTGGTGGGTTTGAAGGGCCTGGGGGACCGGTATCCATCCCAGTTGAGCGGCGGACAGCAGCAGCGGGTGGCCCTTGCGCGGGCGCTGGTGAGAAATCCTGAAGTGCTGCTGCTCGATGAACCCCTGAGCAACCTGGATGCGAAGTTAAGAGAAAAGATGAGGTTTGAAATAAAGAGCCTGGTAAAACGTATGGGTATCACATCTGTCTACGTTACCCACGACCAGGCAGAGGCAATGGTCATCTCTGATCGGATCGCAGTCATGGATTCAGGGAACATAGTGCAGCTCGGCACTGCCCAGGAGATATATAAAAAACCGGCCAATAAATTTGTCGCCGATTTCATCGGTACCATGAACTTTATGTCCGGTGAGATCGTTCAGACCCCCCAGGACGCCCCATCGGTATCCGGGGTGGTTTGCGTTCGCACTGAATTCAGCGAGAAGGTGTTTTGTACAACGGACGGCGTCACGGCAGCAACGCCAGGGAAAAAAGTATTTGTATCTATTCGTCCTGAAGACGTGGAAATATTTACTCAGCCGCCTCAAGCCAGGGAGAACCTGTTCAAGGGTACTATTGCCCACAAGGCGTACCTGGGTAATTTCCTGTATTTTTTCGTGAAAGTGAACGGAACAACGATCCAGGCGCAGGTTCCGCACGGCCTGCCTCAAGAGGAAGGCCAGGAAGTCCATCTGTTTTTAGATCCGCAAAAATGCATGATCCTGTTCTAACTGAGCACCCCTCCTGCAGAGCGGAAGGCATCTGGGACCCCCCTGGATCATAATGCTGTCGCCCACTTTGGCTGCAGGTGCCGGGGTATAAATTATGGGAGATGTGCAGTTCCTAGTTCCTGGGCCCTAGGCACAAGGCACAAGGCACTGAATTCAGGCTGCAGGAGACTGCAATGCTACGAAAATTTTTTAAAAAACAGTACCAGGTGCAGGTCCTCATCATGGAGTACCTTGAAGCCCTCGAGATGACCCAGGAAAATTTCGCCCTTGCTCTGGATGCGTGCCTTACGGATGACAAGGCTTGCGAGGACTTCGACTTTCTTTCTGACGAGACCCATCGGTTCGAGTCCCAGGCCGACGACGTCCGGGAGCAGATCAAGACCCTGATGTACGACAAGATCCTTCTTCCCGAATCCCGGGGCGACATCATGAGGCTCCTCGATGCCATTGACCACATTCCGAGGTATATGGAGATCGTCCTTAACATAATCAAGACCCAGATGCTGGTCATCCCCAACTTTTTAGTCGCGGATATTCAGGAACTGGTGGCCGCTTCCCTGGAAGCGTGTGAGCTGATGAGACGGCAGGTGGAGGACCTGTTCAAGCGCAAGGGCCTTATAAAAGAGCTGCTTACCGTCATCGATCTTAAGGAAAGCCAGTGCGACAAGATCGAAAGGCGTCTCATCTCCGTTATCTTCGAATCGGACCTTGACGGATTCCAGAAACTGCAGCTTAAGGAGCTGGTCATCTTCCTCGGGGACATATCCGACCAGGTGGACAAGATCTCCAAACAGATCAACATCATGAGCCTGAAAAGGCGCGTGTAGATGTTTTCCCTCTTCGGCGGTGTCTTCCTGGGCTGGGCCCTGGGCGCCAACGACGCTTCCAACGTCATCGGACCCGCGGTTTCAACGAAGATGCTCCGATTCCGCACAGCAGCGGGTATAGCCGCCCTTTTCGTCCTGGCCGGAGCCCTCCTGCAGGGAAGCTCCGGTGTCCACACTCTTTCCGGCCTCACCGATATGGGCCTCACCCGGGCTGTCATCTCCTCTGTGGCAGCTGCTGTTGCAGTGACCATCATGACCGTTCTCCGGCTGCCGGTATCTTCATCTCAGGCGGTGGTCGGGGCCATCCTGGGGATCGGGTTTTTCAACCGGGATGTCAATTTTACCGGCCTGGGAAAGGTTGTGGCCTGCTGGATAGGGACACCGATCGGCGGCGCTATCGCGGCCATCCTTGTCTACAAGATCGTCGCCTTGTTCTACAACCGTCTTAACCTGCCCATAGTCCAATCGGACGGCCTGCTCAGGATCGGTATCCTTGCCGCGGGGGCTTACGGAGCCTACGCTCTGGGAGCCAACAACGTGGCCAATGTCACCGCTGTCTTTGTCGGAGCGGATCACCTCACCATGACCATGGCCCTGCTCATCGGGGGACTGAGCATCGGCCTGGGTATCGTAACCTTCGGACGACCGGTCATGAACACGGTGGGAACGCGCCTGGTACGGCTGGACAGCTTTTCGGCCTTCGTGGTCCTGCTCGCCGAAGCCCTCACCGTGCACTTTTACACCTTCCTCGGCGTCCCGGTATCCACTTCCCAGGCCATTGTGGGGGCGGTGCTGGGGATCGGTCTCCTCAAGGGCGCCAGCACGGTGAGCCGGAAAACTCTTGTGGGTATTTTGTTCGGGTGGTTCCTGACGCCAGTAATAGCTGCCTGTATCGCCCTGGCCGGTGCCGCTGCTTTTCTCTGAGCCCGGCAGTTCTCCCGATCTCCAAAGGACAGTCACTGGAATTGAATGGGGCAAACCGTGGAAAAACCGTGGTGTCAGATCCTGCCCTCTTACCTTTTGAGTGATGTTCCTCAATCAAACGAGAAAAATATCAGACAACAGGACCTGACCCCACGGTTTGGGCTAAAATTACTTTTCTGCGCACCCTTTTGCCCGGCGGGCTTTGGAAAGCTCAGCGTAGAGGGTTCGGTGCCAGGCACCAACCCTTTCTGACTTCATCCCCATCTCATCCAGGGCCTTGTCAGGATGGGGGTCCTTCGAAGCAGGGCAGCCGTGATGAAGGCCCTGGATACCCTGGGGCATGTATTCGTAAGGATATAATCTGCATACCAGGGGACGGGTTTCAAGGTCCAGGACACATCCTTCATCTCCCAGAAGGTGGCAGGAACCGTCCCGCCCCCTTTTGAGGACTCGGCGTCGGGAACTACCCAGGACATGCTCCTTCCACTCCGCGTCCAGACCGTCCCTTTCGCACCACGACCACGGCTCCTCATATCTGAAAAAGCCCCGATGCCCCAGTGCTTGACTGATTCTTCCGA
>JALHUC010000118.1 GCA_022865845.1 bacterium
CCACTACCCCCAAATGTCGGTGGTGGAAAGTTGATGGCTTCGCAAAAAGTCATCAACGCGCCCCGCGCGGGGCGCCCAAATCAATGACTCGCACCGTAAGTCATTGATTTGTGAGGAAAGGGAAAACCACGCTTTTCCCTTTCCGTGGAGCGAAAAGTCCCGGATTGGACTTTTTGCGACCCTATCAAAGTTAACCAGTTCATTATTGAAATCGAAATGGGACAGCTGGAACTCCTTGCCCTGTAAATGGGGTTCACGTGTTGGCAGAGGCCGCTGTTTATTGGTCGCCATTACCCGCAGGACCCCAAGATATCCGCCAGTGAAACAGGAAGGAGTGCGAGTTGGAGGATTAAAGTGTATTTCCTGAAACCGGGCTTCATTGAGCCATCTCCCTGATCACGCTGTTCACGGTGTCAAGCAGCTCCGGCAGCCCTTCCGGGTTTTTCCCCCCCGCCTGGGCCATATCGGGCCTGCCTCCCCCTCCTCCACCTACCAGGGGCGCGAGGCGTTTGACAAACTCACCGGCCGGGAACCGATCCGACAGGTCCTTGGTCACCCTTACAACCAGGGCTACCTTCCCGGCGTCACGGGTTGCGAGGAGAACCACACCGCTCCCGATCCTGTCCCGCATCCTGTCCGCCGCATCCCTCAGTGAACCGGAATCCTGACCGGGCAGTTCCGCAGCCAGATACCTGATCCCTGACTCTACCTTAATCTGGCCTTCCAGATCAGCAGAGCCGCCGCCGACAACACTCGCCATCAGCTCCTTTATCTTCTGGTCTTGCTCCTGGATGGTATCCTGAAGTTTTTTGAGGCGCCCTGGAAGTTCCGGGATCGAAACCTTCATCGATTCGGCCATTTCCTTGAGGAAGCTCTCATCCTTCCGGAGCCTCTCAAGAACCCCTGTCCCTGTGGCCCCTTCCATGCGCCGGACACCGGCTGCGATGCTGCCCTCCTGGGTAACCTTGAACAACCCGATGTCCCCTGTCCGGGCCACATGGGTGCCTCCACACAGTTCCATGCTCACACCGGGGACCGAAACGACTCGAACAGTTTCGCCGTACTTCTCACCGAAGAGCGCCACCGCACCCTCCTTCATGGCCTCCTCTGAAGACATGACCCGGGTCTGGACATCCAGGTTTTCCAGGACGTTGTCGTTCACAACATCCTCAATACGTCGTAACTCGTCACCGGTCAGCGCCTCGAAATGGGTAAAATCAAAGCGGAACCGATCAGGTTCAACAAGAGAGCCAGACTGCTGAACATGCTCTCCCAGTACTTCCTTTAAAGCCGCGTGCAGTAAATGGGTGGCGGTGTGGTTCCGGCGCGTTGCGCTGCGCGACACATGGTCCACCTCGGCGATGCAGAGGTCTCCGACGCGCACCCTCCCCTCCTCCATGCGGCACCGGTGAACCACCAGCTCCGGAAGAGGTCGTGTCGTGGCCAGAACAAGAGCTTTAAACCCCTGACCAGCAATGGTTCCCGTATCCCCCACCTGTCCCCCACTCTCACCGTAAAAAGGAGTCCGGTCCAGGACGATCTCGACTTCGCCTTCACCGGAGAAGGAATCAGGCTGATCTTCCCCGACTGCAAGCCCTACAATGACGCTTTCCTCAGTACGTTCCTCATCGTAGCCTGTGAACACCACGGCTCCGGCCTTATCCAGAAGATCACGGTAAATCGGGGAAACTTTCTGGGCTCCGGAACCTGACCAGGATGCGCGGGCTCTATCCTTCTGTTTTTCCATCTCCAGGTTGAAACCGTCCACATCCACACCGACGCCGCTTTCCGCCGCGATATCCTGGGACAGGTCCAGGGGGAATCCAAAGGTATCGTACAGGCGGAAGACCTCCTCACCCGGGAGTTGGTCCTTGTCGGAGCCTTTTATCTCTTCGATAAGTTGGGCCAGACGTATCAGACCCAGATCAAGAGTTCTGCCAAACCGTTCCTCTTCGAGATGAACGACCTTCTGCACCGTTTTCATGCTTTCAAGCACTTCGGGGAAGGCATCCCCGAGGACTTCTCCAACGAGTGGACAGATCCTGTGGAGGAACGGTTCGTTCATTCCAAGCAGCTTACCGTGCCTGGCAGCGCGGCGCATGATCCGGCGAAGAACATATCCGCGCCCCTCGTTGGATGGAAGAACACCTTCTGCGATCAGGAAAGTTACCGCACGCACGTGGTCGGCAATGACTCTGAGGCTGACATCGCTGTCATCGTCAGACCCATAACTGACCCCCGAGACCCTTGCGGCCTCCTCAACGAAGGGGAACACCAGATCGGTATGATAGTTGCTGTCCTGACCCTGAAGCACCGCCGCCAGACGTTCAAGTCCCATTCCCGTATCGATACTCGGTTTAGGCAATGGATGAAGTTCGCCTCTGTCATCCCTGTCGTACTGCATAAACACCAGGTTCCAAAGCTCCAGGAACCGGCCGCAGTCGCAATCCGGGCCGCAATCGGGCAACCGGCAACCGGTGCCCTCACCCCGGTCAAAAAGGATCTCCGAGCAAGGGCCGCAGGGTCCAGTTTCCCCCATGGCCCAGAAATTGTCCTTTTCACCCAGCCTGAAGATACGATCGGCCGGAAGTCCGGCGACTTCCTGCCAGAGACCATGGGCCTCATCATCGTCGGTAAATACGGTGACTATGAGCCGGTCAGGATCCAGACCCGCTATGGTGGTGAGAAATTCCCATCCGTAATGGATGGCCTCCTTCTTGAAATAATCCCCGAAGGAAAAATTACCCAGCATCTCGAAGAAGGTATGGTGCCGTGCCGTGCGGCCGACATTTTCAAGATCGTTGTGCTTGCCGGACACTCTCATGCATTTCTGAGTGGAAACGGCCCGGGAGTAACTCCGTGTCTCGTTGCCCAGGAACAGTTCCTTGAACTGGACCATTCCGGCGTTGGTGAAAAAGAGGGTGGGATCGTTATGAGGAAGGAGGGAGGAGCTTTTAACACGTTGATGCCCCTTCTCTTCGA
>JALHUC010000119.1 GCA_022865845.1 bacterium
CGGCCCGCTGGTAGGCCGCTCCGCCCGCGGAGTTTCACAAGTAAATCAAAAGCTGTCTCACCACAGCACAGCCATTTATAGGCTGCATCACAGGGTTACACAGGGTAGACGTATTTCCCTCACCTGACTTCTCCCTGCGGGAGAAGGATTTCCCTGAAATCAGCTAATTGAGTCATTCCATACAGAGATTAAAGTTCACTTTCATCTCGGCCTGGAAGGACTCAACCGCTTTGGTGAGGAGAATAGATCTTAACGAGACTTTGGTGTTCTTGGCGTTCTTTGCGGCTTGAGTGACCATAGGGAACGGGCGAGAGACAGTTCTTGTCGTATTTATGAAATCCTAGTTGAACCAGGTACGCATTAACCGGGAAAAGCGCATTTTCAATTATCACTAATATGTGCTGATATACCCTTCCGGTTTCTCTTTTACAAACAACAGCGACGGCGCCTGGTCCGGGTCAAAATCCCGGACATACTTAGCCTCGGTCAAGATACTTTCCCCGCCATGGGAAACAAAACCGGAGGCAACCATCAGCTCATAGGCCGTAGCATAGCTGTACACCGCGTCGTATCCCCTGGTCCAGGCGATGTCAAGGGTACGCTTGAGAAGTTCAATCCCTATCCCCAGCCCCCGTGACTTTACCTGGGCATCCTCCCTCACAACAACAAAAGTGAACCGCATGACCTGCTTGTCTTGGGAAAAGGGGCTTCCCTTGGATGCATCAGGTGTGAAGGCCTGGTAACCGATCACGACCTTACCAAGGAGACAGATCATGACCTTCCCACGGCATTTTTCCAGGGAGGAAAAAACATCCTGCCAGGCTCCGAAATGCTTCCTTTGAAGAACATCTACCTGCTTGCGGTTTCGATCTTCATGCATAGTCCTGTAGACCAGCAGCTCATGGTCTTTGGCCCACTTCAACTGCTTGCGGGTGAAGTTTTTTGAAGGAAGTTTACCTTTTATAGTGGATTCCATATTTCATATTCCATATTCCAGAAAGACTGTTATTCACCAGTAATTCTAAAGGAAGTTCAATAAAATTTGCAGATTTTATTTGGAATTTGGGGTTTGGCGTTAAAGTACTAAGTGTACCCTTTCTACATTCTACATTCTTTAAGGGATGATCTCCCCGAAGTCCCGGACAGAGAAAAAGCTCTCGGAATCCAACGGTGACTTGGCGCTGCTGGAGCTTGCGACAAACACCAGGTAGCGAATCCCGTATCCGTGAGCTGACCGCAAAACGGCCTCCGTATCCTCACCAAGGAGTGTCCTGGCAGGGTTGAAGGGAACGACCTCTTGCAGTTTGTCCCAGAAGGCGGGATCCTCCTTGGGCATGCCTATCTCGTGGGAGGTGATAATGCCGTCGAACCGATGGGCCAGCGCCGTTCTTTCCATTTTAAGGTCCAGTGTCTTACCGTGGGCGTTGGTCACCATGAAAATCTCTTTGCCTGCTGCTTTCACCCTTTCCAGGAACTCGATAACGTTGGGATGGATAGCGATAAGGTGCTGAATCTGCTTCTTTAATGCCGGGATATCCAGATCTAATTGATGGGACCAGAAATCAAGGTTGGCCCAGTCGAGGGTTTCCTCGTGGGACCTGAAGCGGGGCATGAGCTCCTCTACGGCCTCTTCTCCAGAGATACCGTTCTTAAGGGCGTACTGCGCCGGGACAAATTCCTCCCAGAAATGGTCATCGAAATACTTATCCAGAAGGGTCCCGTCCATGTCCAGCAGGACTGTGTCGATGTTGTTCCAGTCTGGGGGTATTTTATTCATATCTCAAATCTCAGATCTCATATTTAAAAAACCAGCTATTTCCATGAAAGCGATGTTTAATGGAACACAAAGTACACGAAGTTACACTAAGGGTTTCAAAATCTACACTTGGTTAACTTTGTGAACTTCGTGTTAAAAAAAACCGATTTTACAGGAACCGGGAGTTCTTCCTGGGTACTGGGTACTGGGTACTGGGTACTGGAGCATGCATATTCCGGCACCTATACTCCAGTATCCGTTTCGGGATCCTTTATGATCCCAAGGAACCCCGCCAGAGCCCAAATAGTCCCCAGGGCCAGGATCACCGAACCCAGAAACACCAGCCACACACCCGGATCGTAGTGGACCCTGAAAACACCGCGGGAGGAATCGAGGAGCTGCCCCAGGGTTATCTGGACACCCCCCAGCAAGGCCGAACTTTGCATCCCGGGTGCGTTGGAAAGGTA
>JALHUC010000120.1 GCA_022865845.1 bacterium
CTCCAACCGCATGGATCCTTTCCAACCGCAGCTGCCACTTCACACTAATATATATCTATTTTCCATATGTCTGGAAGAAGAAAAACCAATAGTAGAAAGTCAGGAAAATAGTATGTAAGTGCACAGGTCAGCGAAAGGTGAGGGAGTAAAATTCCGTCCGCACAGACAATAGGCCAGACACACAACGAACATTCCCACCAATACTTTTGCGGCAGTCGATAATATTTCGAAATGTTCCTTCGGTCCAGGATCTACCTGCTGGAAAATATCTCTAATAGCTGGGCTTCGAACGGATATTTACGTTCCGGTTTTGCCCTGGTTCTCTTTATTCTTTACCCTTTAGACATTACCTTTCACACGCTACTCTTCACTTTTCACTATTCACCTCTGTTTTTACTTCATCACCGCCAGGCTTATCAGGTATTTGCAGCCGAGGTAAAAAGCTATAAGCATCAGGAGGGGAAAGAGAACGATATTGAAGATATAGGCGGCTGTCTGTCGCAGGACCGCCGAGGCGAGGGCCCTGGAGCGCTGTTCCAGATAATCTTTCAGTTCCCCCAGTTTCTCCCCGGAAACAAGTCTGGCGAATATACCAGTTCTGCCTCCGCCCCCGTTCTGTGGCTCTGTCATAACCAGGAGGGGATTAGAGCCATCGTATGGAAAGGGCACCGTGACTGAGGATGTCTGAATATCTGATGCGTCGGTTTTCTTTTCGGTTTGGACTTTACCATCCAGAAGGGATGGCATGGTCTCACCCATGTCTTCATAGAGGCGGTTAGCCTCCTTGATAGGCTCGCCGGTTATGTGGGCTGAGACCCATCCCCCTCCCACGAAGCTGAGAGGCAGGCCGATGTAAAGTAATATCGCCAACACCGACGCAGCCACCCCGGTCTTTGCAAGAGCAGATCTCAAACGCAGGTTGCCCGGACGCAGGTCTACGATAAGGAGCCAGGCCATTATGGAGGCAAGAGCGGTCCACAGGAACCAAACGTTCACCACCGCGGAAAGTTTCAAAAGGTACTCGACAATATAATAGTAGGCCACCGCAGCCAGCAGTATTTTCCACGCGAAGTTGACATAATCGTAGACCGCAACAGCCAAGTCCCCGATCCTGACGTTGAGAATGAAACCCACCTCTGAACTTCGCAGGACAGCCAGCCCGACCTTGAGTGCGGACAGCAGAAGGAAACCCTTAAGAGCCTGCTCACGCTGCTGTTCGAGGTGCATTTCCGCCGCCTCGTGGACCTTCCCTAATCCGGAATTGGAAAAAATCACCTCCAGGGCCGGACCGTTGGAGGTGGGGATGAAGGACAGAACCAGAAGAACTGCCACAAGGGCGGCCAGGAAGCGAGGAGAAGAAAGGAAAGAGAAGAAGGTCTTCATAGATTCATTTCCAATGCTGGTTATTTATCCTGGCCCGACGATTTCTTTGGGCTTTGGACTTCGGGCTTTGGGCTCTGCTTTTTTTCTCCTCTTATCAAAATCCGAACCTCATCATCCTCCCACCGAATGGAATCGATCTCGAAGGTTTTGAAATTGTAATCCGGGAACATCTTGTACAGGGTCAGGCGATCGATGCGGGACGAATCCCCCTCAGGGAAGTATTCACCCATGGGCTGGATTGTCCTTCGATCATAGATCATGTAGCGGGGAACGGAAGGGTTGGCAGCCGGCTCGGCCTTTACATCCTGTGACTCAGGGACCGGCTCTGCCACGGGAGGTATTGCCCCGGATCCCGACACGGCTTCAATCTCCGGTTGGCTGACCTCCCCTGAAAGGATCCTCGTTTCATCGATATCGTCCTTAACATCAACATCCAGTTCCATTGGCACAACCTCATCAACCTTGACATGGACCTCGACCTCATCAAAGTTGGACCAATCCAGTTTGACGATCCTCAGTTCACCAGTTGCCAGTTTTGGAGAGAGAAGCGCAGACAGGGAAACCGGATCCAGGGTAGAATACCCTTCATCACCAAAGTAGGTCTCGTAATGCTCCCCTGAGGCTGCATCAAGAACCTTGTAGCGGGTCCTCATTCCAGAACCCGGTATACTTCCAGTGGCTGCAGGTATTTTTCCAAGGGGCGCAACACCGACCGCTCTGGTGACATCCGTATCTCCGGGTGTTGTCCCAGGTATATCCGCAGTCGTATCCCCAGCCGTCTCAAATGCCATGTATCGGGCAGTCTCCTGGAC
>JALHUC010000121.1 GCA_022865845.1 bacterium
CGGACAGAGTCGCCATCTTTCTTTTCAGGTCATCCAACTCCCCTTTTATATGACCTGCCTCCTGCCCGGGCTGGTGCCTCGCTCCCGGAAACAGCTCTTTGAACTCCAGTTCCAGCCGATTATTAAGGTTCTGGTACTCCCCGCGGGCCTGGTTGAGACTGGTGATGAGGCTGATCACTCCCAGTAATCCAAGGATGAGTAGCAGTGCTGAGGTTCTCAGGATAGGAGTCCTGAGCCCGGCAAAGTGTGTTACCTGTTTAAAGGACCCCTGGCGCAGATCGAAGGGAAGGGATTCCCTGGCCCCAAGGCTGCCCAGCGCCAGACCGATAGCGGCCACATTTTGGGCCGTGTCTGTCTCAACCCCGGCTGCACTTTGAACGATATCAAGATCGGACATGGGCTTGATACGCAGAGTTACCTCACCAGTGAGTCCGGCCCTAATCTCATCGCAAATGTCAGCGCACCCCAGGTATACCTCGTCTTCGCTAACTGTGTGCTGGCGTATCTCTTCAACCAGAAGCTGCGCGTTTCTCTCTTCACTCTTTGTCAGAGCCAACCGCTTGATGACCTTTACCCTGGACGACCGGAATTCAATCAGGACAGCCTCTCCCGGGCCGCAGTGAACAGCAACACCATCTGTCATACCGGCCTTGATGGATGCGGCAGCGAGCCCGACAGATCCGGTCTGAACGCTTTTCAGTTTCGCTCCGGGTCCCATCAGGTCCAGAAACAGGGATAACGTGTTCTTGTCACAGGCCATGGCGGTGCCGTGCAGACCGGAACCCGCAGATTGCCCCGGGATGAAATCGGCTATCACTGTTTCCACGGGAAGAGGAATCTCTCCATCCAGTTCGGAATTCAGGATCTGCATGATCCTTTTACGGTTGCTGAAGGGAAAGCTGAGATGCTTCCGATAAATGACAGAATCCGGAATACCGATGACCGCATTATCCAGATCGACTTTGGAGTCACGGAGCCGGTCAATTGCCCGTTTCCACGAGTCAACGTTATCCGCTCCCTCCCCTTCCATGGTCCAGACCCTGGAAAGGGTTACGGTACGTAAATTGGAGGTCAGTTCCGCGACCCTGACGGTACCATCCGCCTCGAAGGCTATGCCGATAGATTTTTTTTTCAAACAAAGTTAATTTCCGTGATTCGTGATTCGCAGTTTAAAAATCAAGATTTTTCTCCTGGTTACTGGGTACTGGGTACTGGGTACTGGGTACTGGGTACTGAAGTTATCAGAACCCCCTGTAGTAAACAAGTTCAACAGAACTTCCTTTTCTTTTGAAAACACCGTAGGCCTTGCTCGACGCCATGGTCGTCTCACCAATGATGCTGGCTGAGAAGTGGTCACTGGAAACATCTATAAGATCAGCTAATTTGATGTTGTTTCCCATGTCCGCATTGTACATCTCATCGGGGAACCCCGGCACATCCTTTATCTCGGCGGCAGATTTGAACGGTTCCGCATCCCTGGATTCCACGATCTCTTCTGCCAATTGGCGGTCCATCTCGTGGCTGAGAGTCTGCATC
>JALHUC010000122.1 GCA_022865845.1 bacterium
CCCCGCGTCCCCTCGACCGGTGTGGATGGCCAGGGCTGCGTCGAGATGACTTTGAACCTGAACGCCGCCTTTAAGGATCGGTTCCGGGTCGATCCCCAGCCTGTCCATCTCCATGTCCATGAGAGTCCTGGTGCCTGTGCCAATTTCCCTGACTGCCCACCTCAAATTTTTTCCGAAAGCATCTGACAGGCTGCTGATTGCCTGCGGGTTTCCCGGCTCGAGAAAAACCCCCTGAGTCCTTTCGGCGAAGGCGATAACAGCGATATCTTCCCCGAGATATTCCCTGATGTGGTCTGTGGCGTACCCCCCATGGGGATCCACCAGGTGAACACAGGCGATATGTACCAGCCCCTTTTTAAGGGCCATCAGGCCATCCCTGCTTCCGGCCCTCGATTGCAGGACCAGCATATCGGGGAACCTTTTATTAAATAGTGCCGTGAGCTTTACAAGAAGGGGGTCATCGCTGCCGGCGATGAGGAGAAGGCTGTCGGCGGCCTTAATGAACGGTTGTGTTTCAGGCATGTTGATAACGTTGGATTCCAGCCACCTGTCAACGAGGTGTCCGGGGAAGAGCCATTTGCCGGTGATCTTCGTAGCGGGAAGACCCCGGTCGTGGATGAGGGTGTAAACCTGTTTTTCATGGACACCCAGGTACTGTGCCACCTGCTGGGTATCCATAAATCGTTCATCAGTTGTCACGGGGTTTCCTCCATGAAGGGGAATTCTAAAGTAATGATCAAGGGGATTCAAGAATAATATTACCTAATATTACTAAAAGCTACTTATATGGGAGCGATGTTTTTCACCACAGAGGCACAGAGTACACAGAGAGAGGCTTAATCCTGGGGAAAGCGCGGTTACTATATAGGCGATGTTTTATGCCCTTGCCGTCATTCCGGAAATCGCGGCCAATGCGTGATTGTCCGGAATCCAGTGGCACTTGTATAAAAATTCGACTGGACTCCGGGTCCTTGCCCGGAGTGACCCGTCTTCGTTATGCCGCCTCGCCAAGGCGAAGCTGAAAGCGAAGACTGGAGGTATAACGAAGACGGAAGCTGACTTGTGATGGCAGCTTGTCCCGCCATAGCTAAGAGCGACGGCGGAAGTTCGCAGGGAAAGACCAAAAGCTGGTGAGCTTAAACCCAAATTTGATTAGATCTTCACTGCGTTCCCTGCGCCTCTAGTGAGTCACGCCCTGGTGTGACGAACGAGCGTGAGAAAATCAGATTTTAGATGAAAGCAGGAAAGGTAATCTCAAACTGTTTTATGATTTGCTGCTGATAACGGGGAGGGGACCGCCGGAAAGGAGGAGAAGGGATCCCGTATTGTTTGCGCTTCCCAGGGGCAAGCGAATGACGGAAAGGTTAATTGAAGGTCCCTGGGGAATATCGAAAATACACGGTGAAGAGGATGCGGAAGATGATTCCTGAAGGGGAGGAGGCTCGCCCTGAATTAGATCTTCCAGGGGCATGCCCAGGAGCTTTTCAGATGGGCAGTCCAGGAGATCGATAGCAGCACCGTTGACGTTTGCGATGCGATCCTGGGCGTCGAGAAGGATCAGTGGCCGGGTTTCCAGTGAAAGGACAGCTTTGAGCCGCGCTTTGGCTGCGGACAGGTTCCGCTGAAGTTCATTCCTGGCCGTAACGTCTTTGGCGATGCCGATGAAATATGTTTCAGTGTCTGACTGGAAGCTGCTTCCCTGAAGCTCAGCCTCAACCACCTTCCCATCCTTACGCAGAAATCTTGTTTCATCTTCAATCCAGCCGGGTGCTTCCCTGAGACGCCGATGCCTTCTGTCGGAATCGGAGCTCAGTTCCCTTGTGGTGAGAGTAATCAGCTCCTCCAGAGAGTAGCCCAGCATTTCCAGTGCGGCAGGGTTGGCGTCCAGATAATATCCCTGGCTATCCACGAAGAATATACTGCACGGGGCATGGTTAAATATGTTTTTGTATCTATCCTCGGTGCGTATGAGCTCATCCTCGAGCAGCCGGTATTGGGCTCTGTTCTCTATCAGCAAAAAGGCCTCGACGACTTCCTCGTTTCTGGTAAAGGGAATTCCTGTTATTTCCCATGTTTGCGCTGTTTCGGGGTCGTCGAGCAGGATCCCTGTCCTGTCAACCGTTATGGTATTTCCCTTGAACACTTCCTCTATGCTGCCCCGAAGATTGTTGGAGTCGATAAACTGATCAATAATATAATGATCCTCCGGTTGATAGATGTGGAAAAGGTCAGCGGCGGCAGGGTTGAGAAAGGTGACCTTTCCGTTCACATCCATAGTAATAGCTGCTGTGGGCAGGTGTCTGGCGATCGCTCTTGACCTGTCATCCGAGGTGTAGGACTCTTTGGTGCTCCGGGATCTGTCACTATCACCGGTTTTCCGCCTCAGGTCAGAAAGTCCGAAATAGACACCGAAGGCCGCGATAAACCCGGTGGCCACCGGGAGAAGAATATTGAAAACAAAGGTCGTTATACCAAATACCGAGGTGGTGCTGGTTTGATAGGTATGACGCAGGTTGGGGACAGTGTAGACCAACGCCGTGAGGGTTGTTACGATGAAAAAAACTGGAACAGGATGAAGTAGTTTGGCTATGAGGATCTTCCAGCTGGATATGTCTCTTTTGTTTTTTGCCATAGAGTGAAGTTAATGCTTGTGAAAAAAAATTGCAAACCCAAAACTGCAAATCCAAAACTGAATCCAGATCTGACAGACAGTTTTGGATCTGTCCCTTCGGGAGAAATTCCGACTGGGCGACTAAGAGACTTGGCGAAAAAGTAGTTACTGGAATGCACGGTTCCCGTAAAAGCTGCAAAAGCTAATTTACCACAGCGCAGCCACCCAAAGGCTGCATCACCCATCTTCGCTTGCAGCTGCGACGTGGCAGGCAGGGTTTCACAAGGTAAGGCAGCAAACAGGGGGCATGCAACGCTTCCTGTGCAAGCGGTCAGGGCGGTTTCTCGCACGCTCGTCACACCAGTGGCGTGACTCACTTAAGCCGCAAAGGACGCCAAGAAGTTCTTAAAAGCATAATTCCCTTCACCGAAGCTGGTTGAGCCTTACGACTCGGGATTGAAATGTATTTCTATCCCGTTCTGCAAGGCTCGATCAGCTGATTTCTAAGAAATCCTTCTCCCACCGGGAGAAGGCAAGTGAAGGGAATATGTCTTACCCTGTGTAACCCTGTGTACCCATCTGTGGTAAATTAGCCTTTGACCTTCTTTGCGAGCTTTGCGTCTTGAGCGAGTCATTGACCCTGAGCTTGTCGAAGGATAAAACGAGCGGGCGAGAGACCGCTTTTTTAGTCCGAAAATTGGAATAAGGAGGTTCCATTTGAAAAGCTATCGTAAAGAACTCTGGTTCGATGTACCGAACAGGCGTGAATTCATCCACATCACTCCTGATGTTCAGGAGTGTCTCGAGGAGAGCGGCATAAGGGAAGGCCTGGTGCTGGTGAACGCCATGCACATCACCGCGTCGGTATTCATTAACGATAACGAGTCAGGTCTTCACGCGGACTACGAGAGATGGCTCGAGGAGCTGGCTCCCCACGCCCCCATAAGCCGTTACCGTCACAACCTCACTGGTGAAGACAACGGGGACGCACACCTCAAACGCCAGATCATGGGCAGGGAAGTGGTGGTGGCGATCACGGATGGGCAGCTGGATTTCGGGCCCTGGGAGCGCATCTTCTACGGTGAGTTCGATGGACGACGCAGGAAAAGAGTGCTGGTTAAGATTATTGGGGAATGAGAGATAAGGGATAAGGGGAAACCTGATCCCACCGAGAATCCTCCTTGATAAAATCGGCCCTGGATCTCAATATGATCGTGGACCTGTTTTGAGGTGAAAGGCTACTCCTATCCCCCCTCCCAGGTAACAGATACTGATAGTCGGGGTTAAAGGTCAGATCTGAAAATGAGTAGTCGCACAAAACACTACGATTCTTTTTGACACTTAAGGTGGTAGATAACTTCACATTTACTGCAATTATTTTCACACTGTATTTGTGCTGATGCCGGGAAAGGCATATTCACACAGAATTTGTTGCTTGGCACGGGGATTGCTGTTATTCCTGATTGAGTCGCTTTAAAGTCTAAGTATGCAACCTGGGCCAATGAAGAGAAGACAATTGGCCGCTGCTAGTCGTTTAGGGACCAGAATCTCTAATCCATGAATGTTTTGATAGAACCTGGCTTCCAAAGGGGGAGGGGGGTATCTGAAAGGAAGATGAATGAAGAGCTTGATAGGTATAGGAGCGTTTTTATTTACCTTGATTCTAAGCATGGGTGCTATCAGCTCCTGTGGTGGTGGTGGTGACACTGTCACCAAGGCCACCGTATCCGGCACAGTACTAGACAGTAATGGTAATCCAATCGTTGCCGCCCTGGTAACAATCACCAGCACTCCCCTGACAACGGATACTGATCCCGATGGCTATTTCTCTGCGGAAGTTGAGGTTGGAGATCACACAATAACTTTTTCGGTTGGAAGTTACATAGTCAGCCAATACGATTTTACAGTAGGCGATGAATCACCCGTTGATCTTGGTGACCTCGAGCCAACCAATCCATATTATCCCGGTGGAGCGACCTGGTATAAGGATATTGATGGGGATTTGTATTCAGACGGCACAAGTGCGCAAAGTGAAATACCACCACTCGACGGCTATGATCTTGCCGCAAATTTAACGGGTACAACGGGTGACTGTGACGATTCCAACGACCCGGTCAATCCTGGTGCTGCCGAAGTGTGTAACAGCATCGATGACAACTGTGACGGGTCCACCGACGAAGGATTGACCTTCGATGTCGATACCGACGGATTCACCTCTATCGGTTCCTGCGGCGGCTCAGCGGACGATTGTGAGGACAGCAACTTTGCGATCAATCCTGGCGCTGCCGAAGTGTGTAACAGCATCGACGATAACTGTGCGGGCGGCGTTGAC
>JALHUC010000123.1 GCA_022865845.1 bacterium
AAAGAATTACGAAAAAAACTGCCCTTCTATCACACGATTAGAAACCGTCGCATGGTGGATAAGCATAAAAGAGAGATGTTTGAATGGGAATCCGCAGGATGCCCTGCTCCTCCACCACATCTTGTCAAGCAGAGGGTGCTCAAAGAATATGCTGAAAAATATGATCTCAAAATATTGGTTGAAACCGGGACCAAGTTCGGGGATATGGTTTATGCCATGAAAGACGTTTTTGATACGATATATTCCATTGAACTTGGTCAGGACCTTCATGAGCATGCGAAAAGGAGATTCAGGAAGGAAAGAAATATAATATTGATTCAAGGTGACAGCGCTGAACAACTTGAAAACCTGGTCGAAGAATTGGACCAGCCTGTTCTATTCTGGCTTGATGGTCATTATTCAGGTGGTGTGACAGCATTGGGGTCGCAGGTGACACCCATATTTAAGGAGTTAAACTACATCTTCAGGGACAAAAATCCAGGTCACGTGATAATAATTGATGATGCTCGTTTGTTCAGATCCGATCCGGATTACCCCAGTATGGATGAGCTATATGAATTTATTAATTCGAAAGCCAATTATCTTCAAATAACTGAAGAGCACGACAGCATAAGAATTGTACCGAAAAAAGAACAGTCCTGAACATTTCCGAGTTCCTTTTAGGGTCGGTTTCAAGGGATGAACGGATTTAAAACTCCAAAAAAGGCCAGATGGCAGAAAAAAGATGCGGAATCCATATAATTAACAATAGGTCATTTTCAGTACCGAGGTAGTATCTGGTACATGGAGACCAGGATCGTTCAATACTGACGACTGAAGTTTCAGGAATTAAGGAGTCAAAATGCGTTACTCAAAGTATTTCCTCCCAACTTTACGAGAAGTTCCCGCCGACGCGGAGGTCACCAGCCACCAGCTCATGCTCAGATCAGGCATGGTCCGCCGCATAGCTGCCGGGATATACGACATCCTCCCCATGGGCTTGCGGGTGATCCGCAAGGTAGAAAATATCATCAGGGAGGAGATGAACAGGGCCGGAGCCCATGAACTGTTCATGCCCAGTATCCTGCCTGCCGAGCTCTGGCAGGAAACAGGGCGCTGGGACTTTTACGGCAAGGAGCTGCTGCGGATCCGTGACCGTCACGGGAGAGAATTCTGCTACGGTCCAACACACGAGGAGATCTTCACCGATCTCGTGCGCAGAGATATCCGTTCCTACAGGCAGCTTCCCCAGAACCTTTACCAGATCCAGACCAAGTTCAGGGATGAAGTGCGGCCCCGTTTCGGTCTCATGAGGGGGCGTGAATTCTCCATGAAGGATGCCTACTCCTTTGATCGTGACAGGACCGGAGCTGAAGAGAGTTACCGGGTCATGCGGGAGGCCTATACAGCCATTTTCAAGAGGTGCGGTTTGCAGTTCAGAGCGGTGGAGGCTGATTCGGGCAAGATCGGCGGCAGCCTCTCCCAGGAGTTCATGGTGCTGGCCGAAACGGGTGAGGACAGTGTGGTCAGCTGCGATGGGTGCGATTATGCGGCCAACCTGGAGATGGCCGAAGTCAAAGGGGAGGTATCCGGGAGCTTTGCTGACAGCGGCCAGGATCCGGAGAAGGTAGATACTCCCGGACAAAAGACGGTCCAGGAGGTCACGGATTTTCTCGGTATTTCACCCATCAACCTGGTCAAGACGATAATAATGAATGGGGACAAGGGTGCGGTGGGGGTCCTGGTCAGGGGGGACCATGAGGTCAATCCTGTCAAGGTTCGCCGCCTGGTGGACGACGAGACCCTGGAGTTGGCCGAACCTGAGCTTGTACAAAAGGTGACCGGAGCTCCCGTAGGGTTTGCCGGGCCTCTGGAACTGGACATTCCTCTTTACGCAGACAACGCCGTCTCCCATATGTCCGGCTTTGTCACCGGCGGCAACGCTGCGGATGTACATATGCAAGGTGTGGATCTGTCTGACTTTATCGTCAAGGCCTTCGGTGATCTGCGAGAGGCAGTACAGGGGGATCCGTGCCCTCGTTGCGGCGGGTCCCTGACCTTTTTGCGCGGCATTGAGGTAGGTCATATCTTTTATCTGGGCACCAAATACAGCGAGGCCATGAAAGCCCACTATCTGGACGAGAGCGGGGCGGAGCAGGTCATCGAAATGGGTTGTTACGGCATCGGCGTGGGGCGGACGGCTGCTGCTGCCATCGAGCAGAACCACGACGAGAAGGGGATCATATGGCCCGTGCCCATCGCTCCTTTTACGGTTGCTCTTTTATCGCTGGATCCCGGCAAGGAGGAGGTCCACGCGGTTGCCGAAGCGATCTACGACGATCTGATCCAGATGGGTGTTGAGGTCCTGTTCGATGAGAGGGAGGAACGGCCTGGAGTCAAGTTCAACGATGCCGACCTGCTCGGCATACCCCTTCGGGTGACCGTGGGAGGCCGCGGCGTCAAGGAAGGAGTTGCTGAAATAAAGGAACGGGCGACGGGCGAGGAACAGAAAGTTCCGATTGAAAAGGTTGTCGAAATTGTTAAGGAAATGATCGATGCCCGTTCCTGAGTGTAGAGTGTAGGGTGTAAAGTACAGAGAAACTGAATCCACAAGCCAGAATCCAGGAGATAAATCTTTCGGCTACAGCGATTTTTAACTCGAAACCCGAAACTCGAAACCCGAAACCGCCGGCACGTGAGTTCCGGGCCCACTTGCCAATACCCGCCAGTTGTGTTAACTAGTGAACGATTCTTTCTTAATAGTTGTACGGGAAAGAGCGGGCGTTGCCGCTCTTTTGTGCTTTCTGGGCGAAGAAAGGATTAATGATGAACTCTTAAAAGTTCATCATTCAGTCCCGCAACTGGCGGTACTGGTGTAGGGGCCACGCCTGCGGCGTGGGGCGGATTCACTTCGCCTGGCGGGGGATCACGCCCAAGGCGTGACCGCCCTCCAAAAGCCTCGAAGAGGCTTGTTGCGAGGTTATAGCAATGGACACGCGGCACATAATCGAGAGGATCCAAGAGATCCTTACCCCCGTTTTGGACCAGCGCGGTCTGGAACTGGTAGATGTCACCCTTCGAGTGGAGGGGGGCCACTGGATCCTGCGTGTGACCATTGATCGTGAAGGTGGGGTCCAGGTTCACCACTGTACTGCGGTGAGCCGTGAGCTGAACGTTCACATGGATGTTGAGGACCTGATCCCTGTCAAATATTTTCTTGAGGTTTCCTCTCCGGGTCTTGACAGGCCGCTCAAGAATGAGAGCGATTATGACCGTTTCAAGGGACGCCTGGTAAAGATCAAGACTAACCACCCCGTGGACGGAAGAAGAAAGATCAGCGGGACCATCGAGGGTATCGAGAACGGTGTCCTGAGTGTTCTCCTTGAGGATGACATACGATTGGAAGTGCCGATGGAGGATATCTCCTCCGCAAGGCTGGATTATAAGTTTTAAGAACAGAATGCTGAATGTTGAATGTAGAACGTAGAATACAGAAGAAAGAGGTAAAGGCATAAAGCTTTTACTGATCACCGATAACTGATCACTGATCACTGAATATAGAGGAATAAGCACATGAGCGGGAATCAGGAACTGTTGATGGTCTTCGCCCAGCTGGAAAGGGAAAAGGGGATCAATCAAGGCACCCTGGTGGAAGCCATCGAGGCGGCACTGGTGACAGCCGCCAAAAAGGTTTACGGCTCCGGGACCGACATCTATGCAAAGCTTGACCAGGAAACCGGCGGCATTGAAATCTACCAGCGTAAAGAGGTTACCCTGCAGGTGGAAGATGAAGCTATGGAGATCTCTCTCCTTCAGGCACGGCAGCTGGATCCGGAGGTCATGCCCGGAGATGAGGTGGAGATAGAGATCGACGCCAATGAGTTCGGTCGTATCGCGGCTCAGACAGCCAAACAGGTCATCGTTCAGAAGCTTCGCGAGGCTGAAAGGGAGATGGTTTACAAAAACTATTCTACCCGTGTCGGCGAGGTCATCAACGGGATCGTGCACGGTTTCAGCCGCGGAGCCATCATTGTGGACCTGGGAAAAACGGAGGCCGAACTTCCTCCGAAGGAGCAGGTACCGAGAGAACGTTACAAACAGGGTGACCGGATAAAGGCCTATATTCTTGATGTTAAACAGAATGCCAAGGGCCCGCAGGTCATTTTGTCACGCACAGATATTGATTTCCTCATGAAACTGTTTGAACTTGAGGTCCCGGAGATCGCAGAAAAGCTTGTCGAGATCCGAAGCGCTGCCAGGGAGCCAGGCGGACGGTCCAAGATCGCGGTGGTCAGCCACGATCCCAACGTGGACCCGGTTGGTGCTTGTGTTGGGGTCAAGGGGTCTCGAGTCCAGGCTGTAGTCAACGAACTGAGAGGCGAACGCATTGACATTATCCCCTGGCTCCTGGACCCGGCGCTTTTCGTGAGCAACTCCTTGAGTCCGGCCCAGGTCACTCGTGTGATCATCAACGAGACGGAAAAATCCATGGAAGTTATCGTTGCCGATGAGGAACTGTCCCTTGCCATTGGGAAAAACGGCCAGAATGTGCGGCTTGCAGCAAGGCTTACCGGGTGGAATATTACCATCAAGAGCGAGTCCCAATCCGAGAAAGAAAAATCAACCCCAGATACAGCAAAAGTGAGTTTGGTGGAGGAAGAGGGGACGCCGGGTATTCTGGATGGTATCTCCGAGAAGATATCCGCGGCTCTCGTTGAGGCAGGTCTTGACAACCACCAGGCCATAATTGCTGCCTCCGACAAGGATCTGTTCAAAATACCCGGTTTGGGGCCCAAAACGGCGGAGAAGCTCCGGGAATTGGCTAAAAAAATAAAAGAGGCCGGTGAGGAGTAGGAAGTGTCCCCCAGATCCAGGCCTGTGAGGATTTGTACCGGGTGCGGTGAAAGGAAGGAAAAGACGGAAATGGTGCGCATAGTGGCCGACCCGTCAGGGCTTCTGATCCCGGATCTTAAGAACAACCTGCCTTCCAGAGGGGCCTATGTGTGTCCCGACGCACGCTGTATCGACAAAGCATCGGCAGGGAGGCTCCGCGCTTCCCTCAGAGCACCAAAAGGTTCAGGTGCAGGGTCGGAAGGGCTTCAGGAAGCAGTGGCCGCCGGTTATCGGCGCCGGATAATCTCTCTCCTGGGGCAGGCGAAAAAGAGCGGAAGGTTTATTTCCGGGACGAACCTGGTAGAGGGAGAACTCAGGAGAGGAGCTCAGGGTAAATGGCTTGCGATCCTGGCCCGGGATGTGTCAGAGGACATATCGGAAAAGATGTTGCGAAGTCTGGAATCTGCATCAGTTCCCTTCCGATTCTTTCTTGGCAAGGATGAACTGGGAGAGATACTGGGCAAAAGCCCGCGGAGTGTTGTGCTGATAAAGGACGCGGGGATAGCAAGGGCAATCGAGGAATCTCTGGACCGCTATTTAAGGGTCTTGGATAAGGGAGGTTTGGATCAATGATAACGGTTCGGGTAGATGAGCTCGCCCAGGAGATAGGGATAAGTCCGGATGAGCTCTTCTCACAGCTGAAATCCATGGGCTTTGACGTGGTCAATGTCACGAGCAGCGTGGAGCGTAACCTGGTGGATATGGTCAGAGATATGCTCACCGGTGGAGCTCCCAAAGAGAGAGAGGAGAGCACCTGGAGAAGGATCGTTTCTGTCCGCAAGGGCGAATCGGAACGTGCGGTAGAGATTCGTATGGAAGAGTCCCCTGGAGAGGACGAAGTTGAGGGATTTTCCGAAGAACCTTCCGAAGAGCCTTCCGGGGAAGCTGCAGAGGGTCTTGAGCCTAAGGCTGAGAGCCTGGAGGAGGTGTCTGCTGAAGCGGATGGGGTTCGGGTTGATGAAGAAGAACCTGAATCAGCTGCCGGGGAAGTAGCTGCCGGGGATGTCTCCGGGAAACTAGCCGATGTTGCAGCCGATACGGATAAAAAGAAGAAAAAGCAGATCCCTCTCACGACCCTCGCTATCGAAAAGCATCTCTCGAATGTTGGTACCGAGATACCCACGGCAAGAGTGATCCGGCAGGCTGAGCCTGCCAAACCTGCTAAAACATCGTCAGAAACTCCGGCAGTGACTGATGTCACCGATAAAGGGACTGATGCCACCGATAAGAAGGTAAAGGTCAAAAAGATCCTTATCGCTGAAGAGGAAATACCCGAGAAGGGCTCCGCAAAGAAAGGCCGCAAGTCCACCATCAAGGATATAATCGTTGAGGAAGATGATTTTGATGATCTGAGTGATGATCTCACAGATGATCTGGCTGGTGATGAGAAAACGGCGATAGAGGAACCGACCCTGAAAGTGGTAGAGATAAAACATTCCACTTCACCCCAGCCTGCGAGGCGCAAGGAGCAGCCCAGACGGAGACTGAGAAAATCCAAGAAAAGGAATGATACTCCTGAGGAGGAAACGGCTTTGGAAGCTCCTAATTTAGTTCCCAGGAGCATTCGTATTACCGCCGGGCTTACGGTCAGTGACCTCGCGGGGCTGACAGGAACCAAGGCTTCTGAGATCATCAAGATTCTTTTCCAACTGGGTATTATGGCCACGATCAATCAGACACTGGAACCCGAAACTGCGGGTCTTGTGGGGAGCGAACTAGGTTTCGAGGTTGATGTCCAGGCCCACTCCATGGATGACCTGTTGAAGGAGGAGCCTGACACCCCTGAGAACCTGCTGCCGCGCCCGCCTGTTGTCACTGTTATGGGACACGTTGACCATGGCAAGACCTCCCTCCTGGACGCTGTGAGGATGACGGATGTTGTATCCAGTGAGGCTGGAGGTATTACCCAGCACATTGGTGCCCACCTTGTTCATCACAGCAAGGGCAGCCTGGTATTTCTCGACACACCAGGTCACGAGGCGTTCACTGCCATGCGTGCCAGGGGAGCCGGGGTGACCGATATCGTTGTCCTGGTTGTCGCTGCGGACGATGGGGTCAAACCCCAGACCAAAGAGGCTATTGACCACGCCAGGGCGGCTGGAGTCCCGATCCTGGTGGCTATCAACAAAATTGACAAGCCGGAGGCTGATCCCGAGCGTGTTATGCGCGAGTTGTCCGATAATGGTGTCGTCTCGGAAGCGTGGGGGGGTGATTGCCTGTTCGCCAACGTTTCGGCAAAACAGCGCACCGGGATCGATGAACTCCTTGACCTTATTCTTCTTCAGGCGGAGATGCTGGAGCTTGGGGCCGATCCTAACCGTGAAGCGAGAGGTACGGTAATAGAGTCCAAACTGGACAAAGGCCGGGGACCGGTTGCCACCATGCTTGTTCAAAAGGGTACACTGAGGCCCGGCGACCTCATGGTCGCGGGTTCAGTCATGGGACGTGTCCGCGCACTGGTTGATGACAGAGGCAAGAAGCTTGCAGATGCTGGCCCGTCGATTCCGGTGGAGGTTCTGGGGCTAAGCAGCGTACCCCTTGCAGGTGATCCTTTTGTGGTCTTTACGGATGAACTCAAGGCCAAAAGAGTGGCCCAGATGAGAGAAACAGCCGCCAGGGAGATGAAGACAAGCCATAAGAAGATCACCCTGGAGGATCTTTACCACCAGATACAGGAAGGCCAGGTCAAGGACCTGGGTGTTGTTCTCAAGGCGGACGTCCAGGGATCGGTGGAAGCAATACGGGACGCTTTGATCAAACAGGCCACCGACGAGGTCAGGGTCAAGGTTCTCCACGAAGGAACAGGAGGCATCAACGAGGGCGATGTCATGCTTGCTTCCGCATCCAACGCGATCATCATCGGTTTTAACGTGCGCCCGGACAACAAGGCTCTGGAAATCGTGCGCCGTGAACAGGTCGATGTACGTTTTTACAATGTCATTTATGATGTGGTTAAGGATATCCGCGATGCTCTCAAGGGTCTTCTGTCACCGATATTTACAGAAGAGGTCCTGGGACGCGCCGAGATCCGTGAAACCTTCCAGGTTCCCAAAGTGGGCACCATAGCCGGTTGTTATGTTGTTGACGGCCTTATCAAAAGAAACGCCCAGGTGAGGGTGGTCAGGGACGGGATTGTCATCCATGATGGGAAGATTGACTCTCTGAGACGGTTTAAAGATGACGCTCGGGAGGTCGCCTCTGGCTATGAATGCGGTATTGGTCTCGAGAATTTTAACGACCTCAAACAGGGCGACATCATTGAAAACTATATGATGATCGAACATGAGGCCGAACTGTAGCATTAGCCAGCCAGCGGGAAGGTCCTGCCAGTGGTCATCGGAGTTCTCCGGCTTACCCTCTTTCTATCAGAGAGCGGTTCCCTGAAGGGGAAACGAAGGATCCTGAGAAGTATCAAGGATCGCCTTCGCTCCCAGTTCAACGTTTCTGTGGCCGAGGTGGACTACCAGGACCTCTGGCAGAAGGCGGAATTGGCCATCGCCCTTGCGGCAACGGACAGGGTGTACGCTGACAAGGTGCTCCAGACGATACTGGGCAAGGTGGAATCCTGGCGTCTGGCCGAAGTCATCGATGTGCAGGTGGAGATCTTTTAATAGTAATTAGTGATCGGTAATCAGTGATCGGTTTAAAAAGTTCTTACCAATCACGGATCACGGATTACAGATCACGGAATTTATAATGACCCGAACCTTCGATTACAAAAGAGCCGATAGAGTCAGTGAACTTTTAAAACATGAGCTGTCGGAGATCATCCTCAAAGAGGCCAAGGATCCGGGTATCGGGGAGGTAACGATCACGAGGATCAAGGTAAGCGATGATATCAGGTCGGCCATGGTGTATTTCGGGGTCCTGGACAGGACCACCGAGGTCCAGCAGGTGGAGGAAGGTTTGCAGCGGGCCAGCAGCTACATGCAGCGCCTGCTGGGTAAACGTTTGCGGCTCAGACATATTCCCAAGCTAACATTCGTTTTTGACCGAAACCTCGATTACAGTTTCAAGATCTCGAAGATCCTCAGTGAGATCGATGAAGAGGGTGGCTGAGCTGGCTCGGATGAGGGGAAAAAAGGAGGATCAAGGATCAGGGGTCCAGGGCATTTTGATCGTTGATAAACCCGAAGGGCTCACCTCCCACGATGTGGTTCAGAAGGTCAGGCGGACTTATGCCCTCCGCCAGGTGGGACATACGGGGACTCTGGATCCCATCGCTTCAGGCGTCCTTGTCCTGCTGGTGGGTTCAGCGACCCGTATAGCACAGTACCTTCAGGAGGATGACAAGGAATACCATCTGGTCCTGAAGCTGGGGCTTGAGACCGACACCCAGGATATCACCGGTCAGACCCTGAATGAAGTGGATCCGTCCGGTATCACAGAGGTAGACCTGAATGCGGCAGTGGATCGTTACAGGGGGACTTTTTCCCAGATTCCTCCCTCTTTTTCAGCGGTGAAGCAGGCAGGACAGCCGCTGTACAAGCTTGCACGGCAGGGTGTCCGGGTCCAGGCTGATCCCCGGTCCGTCACCATCTATAGTATGGAAGTGTCGGAGGTGGTCCTGCCTCATGTGTCCATGAAGGTCGTTTGTTCAAAAGGTACCTATATGAGGACACTGTGCCACGATATAGGCCGCGACCTGGGCGTAGGGGGATGCATGGAGTCGCTTATAAGGGTGCGAAGCGGGCAATTTCCCCTGGAGGAAGCCATCGAGCTTGACAGGGTGGTAAACGATCCCTCACCGGAACAATGGCTCAGGCAGGCGTCTGACGGCCTTGGTTTTCCTGTGATCGAGCCCGGTGATGAGGATCTGATGAGACTTGTGTCCGGGACCCGTATCCGTTGCGATGACTGCAGCCGGGAGGGGTTGGTTTCGGTGACTAGAAGGGGCCGTCTGATCGCCCTGGCCGAAGCATTGAATACAGAAGGAACGGTCATGCTCTCCCCGCGCAGGGTCCTTGAGCCTGACCTCAAAGAACTTTTCAAACAAATGGATAAGTGATATATTTTTCCCTTTTCGGAAGGAGGAAGAACCATGCCGCTCAGCAGTGACTCTAAGCGGGAGATCATCGACGGAAACAGACTGCACGACAGCGATACAGGGTCGTCTGAAGTTCAGATAGCTCTTTTGTCGAAGCGAATCGAGGAACTTACCGAACACTTCAAGGTCCACAGCAAGGACCATCATTCCCGTGTCGGTCTTTTAAGACTCGTCGGCCGCCGTCGCCGTTTGCTCAACTATCTTAGAACGACCGATATCGAGAGATATCGCGCTATCGTCAAGAAGCTGGGCCTCCGCAGATAGTCTCCGAATATACCCAGACATTTTCAGGAGTGCCATAATGAAGCATCAAGTGCAATTAGAATGGGGTGGAAGGACCATCACCCTTGAGACGGGCGCAGTGGCCAGGCAGGCCAGCGGTGCCGTGTGGGCAAGATACGCCGACACGGTTGTCCTGGCTACAGCAGTTGCCATGCCCGAACCGAGGGAAGGTGTCAGTTTTCTTCCCCTAACGGTTAACTATCAGGAGAAGACTTACGCCGCCGGCAAGATTCCCGGCGGCTTTTTTAAGAGAGAAGGTCGTCCCACCGAGAAAGACACTCTCACCAGCAGGCTCATCGATCGGTCGATCAGACCCCTGTTCCCCAAGGGGTTCAACCACGAGGTCCAGGTCATTATCAATATCCTCTCCGTCGACAAGGAGAACGATGCTGATATTCTGGGGCTGGTAGCCTCCTCGGCAGCCCTCATCCTGTCTGATATACCTTTTGATACGACATTGGGAGCTGTAAGGGTTGGGCTGATCGATGGTAAATATGTTCTTAACCCGACCTATGGGCAGCTCGAGACGAGTAAGATCGATCTCATTGTTGGCGGTACCCGGGAAGCTGTTATCATGGTCGAAGGTGAAGCCAAGGAAGCCTCCGAGGAAGAGATGCTCGAGGCCCTGGAGTTTGCCCACGTGGAGATCCGGAATATCATCGACCTCCAGGAACAGCTTCTTCCCCTTGCAGGCAAGGAAAAGTGGGATTTTCAGCCACCTGTCGGAGATGAAGCTCTTGCTGAAACGGTACAACAGTTCTGCCGGAGTGAAATTGCCGAGGCCATCAGGATCGCTGACAAGAAGGACCGGAAGGTCCGCTTGAAGGAGATCCGGGAACAGGCTGTGTTCGAATACGGTATCGGTGAGGATGGTGAATCCCGTTCAGGTGAGATCGACGATATTTTCAGGTCCATGGAAAAGGACCTCATGCGGACTATGGTCCTTGAAGAAGGCCGCCGGATCGACGGACGTAAACCGGACGAGATCCGGGATATCACGTGTGAGGTGGGAGTCCTCCCACGGACCCACGGCAGCGCCCTCTTTACCAGGGGTGAGACCCAGGCCCTGGTCGTCACCACCCTCGGTACCAAAGATGACGAACAGATCATGGACACTCTTGAGGTGGACTACAGACGAAGGTTCATGCTTCACTATAACTTTCCTCCCTTTTCCACTGGCGAGGCCAAGTTCCTCAGGGGACCCGCGCGCAGGGAGATCGGCCATGGAAACCTGGCCCAGAGGAGCTTCCTTCCTGTCCTCCCGACCAAAGACCAATTCCCCTACACTGTAAGGGTCGTGTCTGACGTGCTGGAGTCCAACGGTTCTTCCTCCATGGCCACCATTTGCGGGGGAAGCCTTTCCATGATGGATGCCGGTATACCCGTTCCCAAGGCGGTGGCAGGTATTGCCATGGGTCTTATCTTCACACCGGAAAAATCGGTGGTTATCTCTGACATCCTTGGGGCCGAAGACCATCTCGGTGACATGGATTTCAAAGTGGCGGGAACCCGGGACGGTATCACCGCATTTCAGATGGACCTGAAGATCACTGGCGTGAGCCGGGAAGTGATGGGTGTAGCCCTGCAGCAGGCGAAAGCCGGCCGTGCCCATATCCTGAACGAGATGGACAAGGCGTTAAGCGCACCCCGTGAAACCATGTCCCCCTACGCTCCTCGTATCATCACCATCCAGGTCAAGCCCGACAAGATCCGGGAGATCATCGGCCCTGGCGGCAAGGTGATCCGGGGAATCGTTGAGGCCACTGGTGTCAAAATAGAAGTAGAAGACGACGGTACAGTGCTCATAGCCTCTTCCGATGAGGTCGCAGCCCAGAAGGCCATCGATATGATCAAGGCCATCGTGGAAGACCCCGAGATCGGCAGGATCTACCGCGGTGTCGTCAAGAAAGTTATGGATTTCGGTGCTTTTGTAGAGGTTGTCACAGGTACCGACGGACTTGTTCACATTTCACAACTCGCTGAACACCGGGTTGCCAAGGTCGAGGATGTTGTAAAGGAAGGGGATGTTGTAAACGTCAAGGTCCTTGATATTGACCGCGACGGCAAGATCCGCCTGAGTATGAAGGAGGCTGAAAGGGATCTGGCCTCTGGTGGCAAACCGGACCCCGAATAACCTCTATCCCCTGAATGACCTCTAGATCAGGAACAGGCGTTGTCAAGGAAATCCTCCCTAATGGGCTCAGGGTAATTATTGAGCCTCTTAGGGAGTTTTCCTCTGTCAGCATGGGAATCTGGGTCCTGGCCGGTTCCAGGGACGAAGAGGCCAGCCAATCCGGCATCAGCCACCTCATCGAACATCTCACCTTCAAGGGAACATCACGCCGCACGGCAAAGCAGATCGCCCTCGAAACAGATTCCATGGGCGGTTCCCTCAACGCTTTTACCAGCAAGGAGTTTACCTCCTTCTACGCAAGGGTCCTGGGAGAAAACCTTTCCCAATCCATGGATCTCCTTTCAGACATCACCTTACATTCGCAATTTGACGCCCAGGAGCTTTCCAAGGAAAAAGATGTCATCCTCCAGGAGATCTCCATGGTGGAGGACACGCCTGACGATCTCATACACGATCTGCACTGCCAGGAGTTCTGGGCGGATCAGAGCCTTGGAAGGCCGATACTTGGAACGCCAGACTCTCTCATGTCCCTCACGCGAGAACATGTCCTGGATTTCCACGCAAACAGATATAGCGCTGGACAGATGATCATTACGGCGTCGGGGGCTCTTGAACCTGACAGGTTCCTCCGTGAGGTTGAAGATGCCTTTGGAGACCTGGAAAAAGGAGACCAACAGGTTCCGTGGGAACCTACCAGGGCTACTCCCGGTGTATGCGTCAAAAACCGTCCCATCGAGCAGGTCCATACCTGTATCGGTTGCCAGGGACTGGCTGCCGATGACAAACGCCGGTATGTGATGTATCTCCTCAATACGATCCTCGGAGGCGGAATGAGCTCAAGGCTGTTCCAGAAGATCAGGGAGGAGTACGGTCTGGCCTATTCCGTCTTCAGTTACCATTCTGCATACCAGGACACAGGGGTTCACACAGTGTACTGTGGTACCTCCATTGACGGGTTTCCCAAAAGCATGGAGATCATCAGGGAAGAGACACAGCGGCTTACTGCAGAGAGGGTCCTTGATGTTGAACTTGCAACGTGCAAAAGGCAACTCAAGGGGAACCTTCTGCTTGGGCTGGAAAGTACGAGCAACAGGATGAACCAGCTGGCGAAGAACGAGATCTTTTCCGGCCGTCATGTCACTCCGGAGGAGATCGGAGAGGGCATCGAAGCTGTCACAGCCGATGATATCCGTGATCTGTCGTCGATGCTTTTCCAGAAGGATGCCTTTGCCGTAACGGTGATAGGTCCAGTGAGTGAGGCTGAGGTCCATGAGATCGTGGGATAGGTCGCCGTTACCGGAGCTTCTCCTTAAAACCCTTCCACACGCCAGAGATCTGGCGCTCCCCGCATATGCTACCGATGGATCAGTAGGAATGGATCTGGCCGCTGCCGTCCAGAATGATATCGTGATCGAGCCTGGGCCGGCAGGTCTGGTGCCCACCGGAATAATGATCGCCGTTCCGGATGGATATGAGGCTCAGATTCGTCCAAGAAGCGGGCTGGCACTTGAACACAGCATTACTATTCCCAACTCTCCTGGAACAGTGGATCCTGATTACCGGGGGGAAGTAAAGGTCATCCTTCTCAACCTTGGCAACAGCCCCTTCAGGATCAGCCGCGGGATGAGAATCGCCCAGATGGTCATCGTTCCTGCAGTCAGGGCGTCCATAAAGGTTGTCAAAGAACTGCCTGCCACGGACAGGGGAGAAGGCGGGTTTGGACATAGCGGGGAATAAGCAGTGTCTAGAGTCTAGTGTCTGGTGTCTAGAGAAAGGCTAATGAGCAATCACATTGGCGTCAGCGCTCTTGCCAGCGGCAGCAAGGGTAACTCAATCTTTATCGATGGACCTGACGGCTCGCTGCTTGTCGATGCGGGCTTAAGTGCCAGGGAGCTCATGCGCCGCCTTGCCCACATCGGCGCCTCTCCGGATCG
>JALHUC010000124.1 GCA_022865845.1 bacterium
GATGTGGTGGAGAAGATCGGGAAGGTCAAGACCGGTAATTTCAGGGGGTCCCAGGATGTGCCCGCTGAGCACGTGGTGCTGGAGAAGGTCACCGTCATAGAATGACGGTGGAATATGGAATATGGAAGGTGGAAGGTGGAATGATGAAGATAGGCCAACGACAACATTGGAAAATCTGAAGATAGCTGTGAGGTCTTTCCTGATGGATTGTTCCAAAAAACGTTTTTCTACCTCCTTCATCCTTCCCTATTCCCTATTCTTCGCTGCGGCGATCGCATTGACTTCCTGCGCTGCGCCCCGCGCCCTGCGCCCTCCGCCCTCTGAAGCTCCTCCGCCCTCCGGTGGCCAGAGCTACCGCGTCATGGGCCAGACCTACCGGGTTCTGGGGTCTTCCAAAGGGTATGTCGAAAAGGGTATGGCTTCGTGGTACGGAACCAAATTCCACGGTCGGAAGACGGCCAATGGAGAGATCTACGACATGGAAAAGTTCACAGCAGCCCACCGGATTCTGCCCCTGGGCACCTACGTGAAGGTGAAGAGAACCGATGGAAAGGGTGAGTCGGTTGTAGTGAAGATCAACGACAGGGGACCCTTCGTCGACAACCGTGTCATTGATCTTTCAAGGGCAGCCGCCCGACAGCTCGACATGTTGAACGAGGGAGTGGCACCTGTTTTAGTCACAGCCCTGGGGGAAGAAATTCTCCAGGGAAAAACTGACGAAATTACCCTGCGACCGCGATTAGATTACACTGCGGGTGAATTTTCAGTCCAGGTTGGAGCTTTCACAGTAAAGGAAAACGCTGAAGGGCTGGTGCGCCGCATGAAGGATGAACATGGAACGGCCTATCTGTCTCTTTTCGAACGGGGGGATATGGACTTTTTCAGGGTACGGGTGGGGAAATTTACCATGCGTGAAGAGGCAGAACGCTTCATGGACCAATTGCTAAGGTCCGGGGAGTTTGACCACGTGTTTGTGGTGGCGCGGTAACGCGGGCCAGCGGGCGTCCAATGTCCAATGTCCAAAGTCCAATGTAAAACGCGGTTAAACTAATGTGTTCTAACGAGAATACTGTTCAGGTAGATGTAACTAAGATGATCTGTCATAAGGACAATTCAGAAAATCCATGGATTGCTGTTTCGTTGGACGTTGGACGTTAGACCTTGGATGGTATTTATGATCCTCGTTGTAGGCAACATAAACTACGACATCCTCTTCCCATTGGACCGCCTCCCCGGCCCCCACGAGAAAATAACCTGTGATGAGGCTCATACCAGTTTCGGCGGTAGTGCGGCCAACACAGCCTGGTGGCTGGCAAATCTCCGGGAGGAAGTTGCTCTGGCCGGTGCCGCAGGTAGTGATCTTCTTGGAACAGCCCACCTTGAGCATCTCCGGAAAGCAGGGGTGAACACCCAAGGTGTTAACAGGGTCAATGGAACGACCGGTATTGCGGTCATCTTCTCCATGGGACGAGAAAAGCGCATGGTCCGGGCCCCTGGAGCCAACCTGTCTGGAAGGGTTGATCCGGAGCTGCTGGATGGCTGCGATCGGATCTATCTGTCCGGAGGAGACACACAGACCCTTGCAGGCTACGCTGCCCTGGCAAAGGAGAAAAACATCCCTGTGTACTGCGGGTGGCACGGTGCCATGGAGAGTGAGGTAGCCGCTTTCGTGGATGGTTTTATTCTGAACTCCGACGAGGTCCGCATGGTCACCGGCCTGGCGGGTCCTGTTGATGGGATCAGAGCTCTCGATTCCCGGATAGCGGCAGTGACACTTCCCACAGGCGGATGCCTGGTCTCGGAAGGGATCGATGTTCTAAAAGTCCCCGCCCCTGAACTTGATCCGGTAGATCGCACCGGTGGAGGTGATGCCTTCGCAGCCGGTTTCCTGGCTGGTCTTGGAAAGGGATTGGGTGTGGAGGAGTGCGGAAGGTGGGGAAACGCGCTTGCGGCAGCGGTTATTATGGAAATGGGAGCTAGACCTCATATCTCCATACCAGAAGATTTGGAGAAATGAGGTCTAGCTCCCTGTGCCAAGCCCTAGTGCCTAGTCCTGGACCTGGTAAAATCTTACCACGACCAGGAACAGGACTACGACTACGACCAGGACAATGCCTGTTTATTAACCTATTGGCCTTCCTCTTGCATTTCCTTTTGAGTGTTATCCAAATCTAAAATCCAGCGCTTCGAAGACCTGATCGTCTGGCAGAAATCGCTCAAGGTTTCGAAGAAGGTGTTTATTCTTTCTGACAGTGGGCCATTGTCTCGCGAATACTCCTTAAAGGATCAGTTGCGAAGATCATCTCTGTCGATTATTTCAAATATTGCTGAGGGGTTTGGA
>JALHUC010000125.1 GCA_022865845.1 bacterium
CCTCTACCAGGTCCACTGGCCGGACCCGCTGGTGCCCATGGAAGACGCCGCCCAACAGATGCAAAGGCTCGTGGATGAAGGCAAGGTGAGGGCTGTGGGGGTGAGCAACCACTCCCCGGAGCAGATGGATGCCTTTGGCAAAGCCGTGAGGCTATCGACGGCCCAGCCTCCGTACAACCTTTTTGAAAGAGGCATTGAGGAAGACATCCTTCCCTATTGCCAGAATAAGGGGACCGCCTTACTCACCTACGGGGCCCTCTGCCGGGGGCTGCTTTCAGGACGCATGAAACCAGATACCCAATTTGTGGGGGACGACCTGAGAAAATGGGACCCGAAGTTCAAGGATCCCCGATTCGGGCATTACCTGGAAGCGGTGAGCCGGCTCAACGCTTTTGCAAAGGAACGCTACGGCAAGACCGTCATGGCCCTTGCCGTGCGCTGGATCCTGGACCAGGGCGTTGAGATCGCCCTTTGGGGAGCCAGACATCCGTCCCAACTGGACGCTGTGGACGAGGCCATGGGGTGGTCAGTGACAGAAGACGACTTCAGGGAGATCGATCGTATCCTTGCGGAAACGATCCCCGACCCCGTGGGACCGGAGTTTATGGCACCGCCGGGGAGGGAATAGGGAGGTCAAGGGGTCAGGCACGGCACAATTCCCCTTCGACGCGTTTCTTTTGTGTCGCAAGATCACGCCAACGGCGTGACTCCTTTCGACAAGCTTTAGGCAGGCAGAACAGGCGGCCTGACCCTGATCTATCCTCTCACTTCCCGGCCTTTTCCAGGAGCTTTTTCTCCCACTGGGCCAGCTCCAGGCGAGCCTGGATGAGCTTCCTCTGCTTGGCGGCTATTTTCTGGGCGTCCCCGGCCAGGAGGGCCTTAAAGATGTCCCCCTGGATCTCCGCAACCTCCAGCCGCAGGTAGTAGTCGAGCATCTCCTTGAAATGGGCAATGACGATCTTTCCCGTGAGCAGGGGATGGTTGTTGGTAATGTTGGCGTCCTCGAACATGGTGCCGTGCTCCAGCTCGATCTGCAGCCCCTTTTGGAACTCCTCCAGGTTGATGCCCATTCCGGGAGAGTCCACCTTCTCGAAGATGATCCGCGCCTCCTCCTCGGGAACGTCTGTCCCGGTCCGCACGGACCAGTCGCTGATCCCCAACTCTTCACAGACTTTACGGACCTCTTCCCTGCTGACATATTCCGGTGTACTCATTGCTCTTCTCCTTTACTTATGAGTGGTAAGCGAACCTATGGGGTCATGCCGCCTGTCCCCAACGGTTCGGTTCCGTTCCTGTCGATCAACTCGTCACACCTGCTTCCAGGACCGTCAGGAAGTCCTGCTGGACTTCTGGGGGGGCAGGCGGCCTGACCCCAACCTCTTCCCCACGGTTATCCCTGCGATTCCCATGTGTCAGAACCAATTTTTCTTTTTAAAGTACAGAACCTGTACCACGACCACAGTGATCAGAAAGACCAAAAAAACCAGGAAGCCCAGATTACTTTCCGTCCCCGGGAGTCCCCCAAGGTTGATTCCCAGCAGACCCGTCAGGAATCCGAGAGGCAGAAAGATCGCGGCAATGACAGACAGCACGTACATTCTCGAATTCATTTGATCGGAGAGTCTGTTAACGAGTTCCTCCTGGGTGACGGCGGCCCTGTCTCTTACCGAATCGAGATCCTCGATGTAGCGTATGAGCTTGTCACTTGCCTCGCGCAGGCGCATATAGTCAGTTTCGCTTAGCCACGGTAACCTTTCACTGCTCAGTTTCTGCATTGCCTCCCGCTGCGGTGCCAGATATCGCCTCAGCATGATCGCTTCACGGCGAATGGCTGAAATCTCCCTGCGTATGGCGTTGCTGCCCCCCTCAACGATAATTTCCTCCAACTGGGCGACACGATCCTCTATCTCCTCGATCGTGTCTTCCATTCGCGAGGTCATTCGAGAGGCTAACTCAACGATGAGGTCTCCAGGCGTTTGGGGCCCTTTAGCCTTTTCCAGTGAACTGACGATGTCCGAAACGGAAAAAAGTTCCCTGTTCCTGGTACTGATAATTCGATCCCCTTCAACCCACACCCTTATGGACACCATATCTTCGGGGTCCGAACCGGGATTCATGTTCACTCCACGCAGTGCCAGAAGAGCGGCGTCATCGATGACGGTGGTCCTGGGACGTGTTTCTTCGGCAAGCATAGCCTCGGAATAAACGTCATCCAGTCCACTTTCCTTCTTGATCCACTCTCTGGTTTGCTCCGCAGAGTAATTAAAATGGAGCCAGAGAGCACCCTGCTCAGGAATCCATTTCCTGATCTCCTCCCAACCGACAGATCGGGCTCCCCCCTTACCGTCAAGGACCAGCGCGTGGATCAGACCATCATCATTCATTCTCTCCTCCTCCGTGAAACTGGATCTTAAAAACAGTGAAAAGTACCGGGATGTTCACAAAAAACCTCAACTGTGGATCAGGTTATAGTAAGAGTCGGCTACTTGCCCGCACTTCTCACCAGCCTTCTACTGCGGCGGCGGATACCGGCATGTCTCCTGCGTTGCGCTCGGTCGGGC
The DNA here is from genome assembly GCA_022865845.1 of bacterium. Classification (GTDB taxonomy): domain Bacteria; phylum BMS3Abin14; class BMS3Abin14; order BMS3Abin14; family BMS3Abin14; genus JALHUC01. Next base: position 2,562 of record JALHUC010000125.1, read on the forward strand.
TCCTCGACGTAGTGTCAACTACGCCTGCGGGGCCCTCGGTCGTGCGCCTTGTATCCACACCCGTCTACACCGCCTCGCGACGAACCCTGGTGAGAAATGCGGGCTAAAGAAGATAGAGATTTATAATGGGAAGAAAGGGGTCAGGTGGTGAATTTTGGCATATATGACCTGTTTGATCAGGCACACCACAATTCACACCCCAACAGGCCCAGTAGAGCCTGGTCAACTCGTCACACCTGCCTCCAGAAACGTCAGGAAGTCCTGCTGGGTGACGACGCCTTCCCTGAGAACGGCCTTCTTGACGCGCTCGAGGATATCGCTGGCGAGCAGTTTTTCGTAGCGTACGTCCAGAACATAGGCTTTGATCCTGAAACGGGTCACGAAACGCTCCTGAAAAACGTCCTCTACCAGCACGGAGATCGGCTTTTTCAGGTAAGTGTAAGGGGAAGAGGTTGCCGCGTCCCTGGCAAGGACCTTGACGCGATCGATGTCCACGGCCGCGGGGAGGTTGATCTCCACCACCACCATTTCGAACAGGTCACCGGAGTTGGAGTTGGAGACCGCCATGTTGAGCACCAAGGCGTTGGGAATGGTGACAACGCTGTCATCGAAGGTGTGGATGGCCACCGACCGCAGGCCGATGTTGACTACCTCACCGTAATCCTCACCCACTCTGATCATGTCCCCTACCCGAAAGGGCCTTTCCATGAGCAGGATGATCCCCGCGATAATGTTGCGGATCAGGTCCTGGGCCCCCAGCCCGACGGCCAGACCCACCGAAGCGGACAACGCCAGAACTGTGTTCATGGGAGGTTTGAATACGTCAACGATGATAAAAACTATCGCTCCCACCCATGTTGCAAGCCTCACAATGGGGTAAAACCCAAGGATGAGCAGGCGATACCGGCTGAACTTCCGAGCCAGGAACTTCAGGACCAGGTTCAGGGCGTAGAGGAAAAAGATCGTCCCGACGAGGATGATGACCATAGTGAAGATCTTGCTTGTGGTGACCAGGTTGGTCAGGTTCGAAAGGCTGTTCGACGGCATGGCGGTTATACCTCTCAGTGGAAATGGACTCGCAATAAGTCCATCAATAAAGAATATTCATGGACTCAAGGGTAGCCGTTACCGGGACGAAGAATGCCGAATTCAGGACATAATTGTCAGGCTCATCACCTTCCCCGATCCTTCGCTGAAAGAGATTAAGCTGCAGGAGATAACCGAGGATGAGATGGGCCTGCTGAATATCGATCATGAA
>JALHUC010000126.1 GCA_022865845.1 bacterium
AGGAGATAAAATGAAAAAAGCAATGGTAACCATGACGATAACCGCGTTCACGATTATGACCTGGGCAAGCATCGTTCTGGCTTGTGGTGGTGGCGGAGGGATCTAATTCTAATAAGATTCCTGAGCCGAGAGCTTGGGGGAAGGAAACGGGAGGTGCTTTATTCGCCTCCCGTTTTTCGTTTATGGGATTTGTATTCATTTAAAAGCATCATGAAATTTTAATGTTGGCTGATTGGCCACACCTTTGTTGACAGATAGCTCTTCTCAAGTGAAGATAGCATTTTCCCTTTCACGGAGGTGGTTTGACATGTTCCGATCTTATCCTGGGCGACAAATTCTGGTGTCTGTCCTGTGTCTTTTTCTTTCGGGTGCCTGGACGACGTCGGCCCTGGCCGGCGGCGTGTTCCGATTTCCCCTTTTCTACGTTCCATCCAGCCTTGATCCTGTAAAGGATGAGCTCATCTCCACATACCATGTCGTACAACAGGTCTACGATGGGCTGGTGGCCTTTGACAGCAACCTCAGGGTAGTACCGGGACTTGCCGAGAGCTGGACCGTTAGCAGGGATGGAAAACAGTACGTTTTTACACTCCGCAAAGGCGTGCGTTTCCACAACGGCAAAGAGGTCTCAGCCGAGGATGCCGTGGCCTCCCTGGCCCGCCTGTTTAAGCCGGAGAACAAAACTTCTTCAAAGGAGTTTCTCTACCGCATTAAGGGCGCCAGGGAGTTCAGGGACGGCAAGGCTGATTATATCAGCGGCATAAAGGCCCTGAGCGAAAACCAGATAGCGGTGGACCTGATGGAGCCTTACGCTCCCTTCCTCTCTGCTCTTGCCATGCCCATCACAAAGATCGTTCCAAAGGAAATGATCGATGACCCGGAGCAGCCTCTAGGCCGGAATCCGGTGGGAACGGGGCCTTTCCGTTTCACCTCCTGGGGGGAAGATACCATACTGCTCAAGGCCAACAAGGAGTATTTCGCCGGAGCGCCTGAGTTGGACGAGGTCCAATTCCATTTTTACCCGGGTGAGGAAAGGGGCCGGGCCTTTCCTGATTTTCTGGACGGGAAGCTGAGCGGCTGCCCTCTGCCTGAATCCGCTGATCTGAATGAGCTTAGAAATCAGGGTTACCAGGTGCTGATCCGGCCCAGGCTGTCCTTCATGTTTTACGGCATGAATGTCCGCAAACCACCCCTGGATGATCCGGAGCTTCGCATGGCTCTTTCCCTTGCCATGGACAGGGATAGGTTTGCAGTGGAGGTGCTGGATTCGAGGCATCATCCGGCTTTCCAGATTCTTCCCCGAGGAATGCCCGGATATAGTCCGGATAACGCGCTAGCAATTTATGACCCGGAAATGGCAGTTCAGGCCCTGGGAAGGTCAAAATATCCAGGGGGCAAAAACCTGCCCGAGCTGGTCCTGGCTTCGGCTTCCCACTCTGAAGTAGCCAAAAAAGAGCTGGAGATGTACCGACAGAGCCTTGCCGCACTGGGGATCGTGCTGAAGCCTGTTTTCGTAGAAACCTGGGAGGAGTTTAAAAGGGGTATCGAAGAGGGCAGATATGACCTTTACCGCTACGCTATTCATGCCGATGTTCCTGACCCCGATGACCTGTTGCCCGATATTGTTGAAACTGGAGGTTCCCACAACTTCACGGGATATGGAAACAAGGACGTAGATTCTCTCATCAGGAGAGGCAGGGGCGAAACGGATCAGGTTAAACGGATGACGCTGTACCGTGAAGCCGAGCGGATAGTCCTCAATGATCCTCCTCTCATCCCGGTGATATTTTTGTCAACACAGGTAGCTTTTCAAAAGAACGTGCGGAACATCGATCTCCCCGCTACCGGTACCCCATACCTTCCCCTGAACAAGGTCACCCTGGCTGACGGTCCCTGATAGCGGCACGCCAATGGGCCGCACAACCATACGACGCAGACTGACCCTCCTGTTCGGGATAACCATCGTCCTCGTTGTTGCCCTGGTGGGTTGGTTTGTTTCCCGCCAGATGTCCACGGAGATGCTTCTCCAGGCCAAGCGCACAGGGATCGCCCTTGCAGCAGGCATCGCCTCCTCCTCCTCCAACGACTTTTACAAC
>JALHUC010000127.1 GCA_022865845.1 bacterium
GCCATAAACATGGTCATGGGCGCCTCGGCCCTTGGAGTAAGGTCCATGACCTCCTCCTCCAGCCCGGGTATTTCCCTCATGCAGGAGAGTCTTTCCTACATAGCAGGCCAGGAGCTGCCGGCCGTGATCGTCAATGTGGTAAGGTGCGGCCCCGGTCTTGGGGGGATAGCAGCATCCCAGAGCGATTACTTCCAGGCTGTCAAGGGGGGTGGACACGGAGACTACAAGCTTATCGTCCTGGCCCCTGCCAGCGTTCAGGAGATGTACGACCATACGATGCTCGCTTTTCACCTGGCAGACCGGTACAGGAACCCCGTACTGGTTCTGGCCGATGCAGTGCTCGGTCAGATGCAGGAACCGATCGTTGAGAGGGAAGAAGTGCCTCCCGAACCCCGCAAGCCGTGGGCTCTTACCGGGGCGAAGGACCGTCCCATGCGCTACCTCAAATCCCTCTACCTCAAGGAGGGGGAGCTGGAAGCGCACAATAAATTGCTTCAGGAAAAGTACCGGGAGATCGAAAAACATGAGGTCAGGTTTGAGGAGTTCAAGACAGAGGACGCTAACCTCATCGTGGCCGCTTTTGGAACCTCGGCCCGTATCGTTCGGACAGCGGTGAACATGGCCAGGGAAAAAGGTTTGAAAGTAGGACTTTTCAGGCCGGAGACCGTTTATCCCTTCCCCAAGGGGCGTTTGAAGACTCTTTCAGAGAGCATCAAGGACTTCCTTGTTGTGGAGATGAACACTGGTCAGATGGTGGAGGATGTCAGGCTCAGCGTCACAGGAGACACCAGTGTCCAGTTCTATGGGCGCCCCGGCGGAGGGATGCCCACGCCGCTGGAGATTTTGGGGGAGATAGAGAAAGTGTACAGTGATAACTAGAACGCAGCACGCAGAACGCAGCACGCAGGAGAAAATCAGCGAGCATTGTTCATTCCATACTGCCTCCTGTGTATTGTGTCCAGTGTCCCGAATACTATGAGGTTCACATGAAAAACGTATTCAAAAAACCCGACGCCATTAACGATGCTGTGATGCATTACTGCCCTGGCTGCAGCCACGGAGTCGCACACAGGCTGGTGGCAGAAGCCCTCGATCATTACGGGATCACCGAGAGGACTGTAGGGGTTGCCCCCGTGGGCTGCGCTGTCCTCATGTACGATTATTTTAATTGCGATATCCAGGAAGCTCCTCACGGCCGAGCTCCCGCCATAGCCACAGGCATGAAGCGGTCCCGCCCCGACCTGATCATTTTTACTTACCAGGGCGACGGGGATCTGGCCTCCATCGGGCTTTCCGAGATCATTCATTGCGCCAACCGTGGCGAGAACATTACGGTCATTTTCATCAACAACACGGTATACGGCATGACAGGGGGCCAGATGGCTCCCACCACACTGCCAGGGCAAAAGACGACGACTTCACCCTATGGGCGTAGCCTCACCGCGGATGGGTATCCCATGAAGATGGCCGAGATGTTGGCCCCCCTTGAGGGAACCTCTTATGTGGGCAGAATGGCGTTAGACACACCAGGCAACACTCTCAAAGCCAGGAAGATGATCTTCAAAGCGTTTGACATGCAGATAAAGGGGATGGGTTTTTCCTTTGTGGAACTCCTGTCGACCTGTCCTACCAACTGGGGGATGTCGCCCACTCAGTCGATCAAGCGGCTGCAGGATGAGTTGATACCCTATTTTCCTTTGGGGGTTCTTAAAGAAAAGGAAGCTGTTGACTGAAATTAGTTTATGCAGGTACCAATAATGGGCCATCTGTCCCGCCATTGGCGGGATTATCGCACTGAAATTACCTCGATCCCGCCACAGGCGAGACCTCCGGTATTCCTCGGGATTCTGGCCTTGCATCTGACCCATTCTTGGCACCCTTGAAAAAACGTGGAGGGAGTAACGGTAAGGTGGTTA
>JALHUC010000128.1 GCA_022865845.1 bacterium
CCGCCTCCAGAAGAGTCTCCTCCACAACGGTGCCCGGTGTCACGACCCTTGTTACCTCTCTTCTTACAAGCCCTTTTGCCTTGGAGGGATCTTCCATCTGGTCGCAAATGGCCACCTTGTACCCTGCCTTAACGAGTCTAGTCAGGTAAGTCTGGGCAGCGTGATAAGGTATACCGCACATGGGTACGGAATTTTCCTTGCCCTTGTCCCTCGCTGTCAAAGCGATCTTCAGAACATCCGCCGCCAGTACAGCATCGTCCATAAACATCTCGTAAAAGTCACCCATCCGGAAGAAGAGGATCGCATCCGGATGTTCCCGTTTGATAGCAAGGTACTGCTTCATCATCGGGGTGCCGGTGCCACCGGCTGTTTTGGGGGCCTGTTTCACCTTGATATGATCTCCACCGGTATGGAAAAACGGTTCCTGATCTTCTCGGACAGGATCATGGCCTCCACCGAATCGGTCAGAGGCCCGAACAGAATATAGCTCCTGCCACCCTTCCTCAACTCCTGAACGACCACATCAATTCCCACGATGTCATCGATCCTGAAGTCCCCTTTCACCGGTCCCGCTTCAACGTAGATCCTCATTTCGGTCTGCTCGGGAGGTTCTATGCCCACCATGGTCATGGAATGATAGAACTCTTCTTCCCTGCCCACCCATCCTGAAAGGACCGGGATTTGCGCGAGAGCTGCCCGCAGGTGGCCCAGAGCATCCGTTTCCCTTCCCAGGGAGTGTTCACACAGGGCTATCTTGAGGCCTATGACTGCACCATCCTTACCGTTACCGGCCTCTCCCTGGGCGATGCGATACCGTCTTATGGCCTCTTCGTGACGACCGCTTGCGTAGAGGGTGTCCCCGATGCCGGCCAGCGCCATCCACCTTCCAGCTGCCCTGGCTCCATCGATATCAGCGGACCTTTCAAAATATTCCTTTGCCTGCCTGAAATCTCCTGTGAACAGGCTGATACGGCCTAATAGGTATAAAGCACGTTGGGCCTGGGTGGGCGTTTCGGATCCTGCGGCGTTGGAAAGCCTCTGAGCTGCTTCAGCCAGGTTTCCTGACATATAAGACGCCTCACCCATCGTAAGGTCATCAACGGGGCCTGCCAGAACAGCGCTGCATAATAAGGGAATTATCAGGAAACAGTAAAGAAAACAGGATGAACCCCGAAAGGGTCCAGATACAGTCCTGGTGTCCATGGGGCCTGCCAACTTATTATTTCTCTTCCACATCTCCGGAACCTGTGATGACTGTTTCTCCATCCGGTTTCGGGTCATCTCCGATTCCGGCACCTTCACCATCCGTGGAAGATGCCTCCATGGAGCCTCCTGGATCCGTCTGGGGCTCTGAACTTGCGGACTCGGCCTCAGCCTTTTTCAGCTGCTGTATTTCAGAACGAAGCTGCCGTACCTCCTTTTCGGCCCCGGAAGCTCGCAGTCTGAACCTGATGCCTGAGGAAAAGCCCACAAGTACCGCGAGGGCATACCCCACCGCGAAGGACAGTATGATATAAAGAGACAGAGGCAGGTGCGGCGTTGACCAGTAGAAATAGTTCAGTTGGATCCCCATTCCGTTCTGCTGGATGAACGCGGCAAGGAAAAGGGCGAGGAGCAGTACTAATACTGAATAGACATATTTCATGAAGTCACCTTAAGTAAATGTTTGGAGTTTGGGGTTCGAGGTTTGTTGTTAAACTTCAAACATCAAACCTCAAATTCTCTTTCCAGTGCAATTTCTTTCAGGGATGAAGGGGATGAATGGGATAGGTAAGCTTTAATAACTCAAAAGAACCAGTTCTTTGCTTTTATCCCTGCCTACAAGTTTTATCCCCTGTATCCCTTTTATCCCTGTTAAACCGTGCCTTGATGTAACTGGCACTATCGCTCCCCGAGTCCCGTATTTTTATCCTGGGTTTCAATTTCAAACCTCAAACTATCATTTCCCGTAGCTATCAAACAACGGCCTTAAGTGCGCATACGTTTCCCTGATCGCCTCCGGGATCACCCGCAGATCCCCTATGACCGGCATGAAGTTGGTGTCCCCGTGCCACCGGGGAACGATGTGAAAATGAAGGTGATCCTCCAGGCCCGCACCGGCAGTTTTGCCCAGGTTCAGGCCCCCGTTGAAACCTTCGGGGGCCATGAGGTTTTCCAGGGCTTTCAGGCTGAACCGGAACTGTTTCATGGTTTCGAAGTATTCCAGATCAGTCAATTCGGAAAGGTCTGACGTGTGGGCAATAGGAGCCACCAGGATGTGCCCGTTGTTGTAGGGATACTTGTTCATGAGGACCATAGCGTGCTCGTTGCGGTAGAGAAGGAGGTTCTCGCCGGAAGGCTCCGCCTGAGCCAGATCGCAGATAAAACAACCCTGCTCACCTTCTGAGTGGATGTATTCCATGCGCCATGGGGCCCAAAGCACTTTCACAAACTCGCCTCCGCTCCCTTTGAAACAGAGTGTAGAGTCTAGAGTGCAGGGTGTAGAGGATAAATCAACTCTTACTCTACACTTTACACGCTACACTTTGCACTGCTTACTCTACACTGTTTTGCAACCGTTATCACCGCTTAACGGTTCTAAATTATCTGA
>JALHUC010000129.1 GCA_022865845.1 bacterium
CGATCCGGACGGTCTCCCCCCTTCAGGGCAGGTGTCAGCGCGTCGCTGGTGGCGTGACACTCCAGACACAGCGGTTCGCCGTGACATGAGTTACACAGGTCCTGAGCCTGACCGGCATAGGTTCCGTGGTGAAGGAGAAACGAGTTCGAATGGCGGAAGGTCCCGTAGGGTTTAAGGGTACCCATGAGCTCGTTGTCGTGGCACTCGAGACAGTCTGTATCCTGGAGGGTCAGCTCTTCAGGATGACGGGCGGGTGCTTCCTTTCGGCCCGGACCGACACAGCCGATGAAGATGGTACTCAAGATCACAAGGGTGCATATCGCTGTAAAGGTTTTCATCATTTCGCTCCACTTCCAGTCCCGAAATCGTAACGGGCCCTTAAAACTACAGCCAGGTCCTCATCGTATAGCGGACTTTTTGTCATGCGTACGTCCCCGGAGAGGTCCAGGTTATCAGTCAGTTTCCATCCGGCCGATCCCACAAGCTGGGTTGTCTGATCTTCCCCGCTTATCTTCTCCTCGTAGGTCAGGGCAAGAGCGTCGAGGGACCACCGAATGGACCCTAATGTGGCCATACAGTACGCCCGGATTTCGTTATATTCGTTCTCGGGAAGATCACCTGTCTGGCTGGCAAACCGTAATCCTATTTTGTCCACGAAGACCGAGGTGTCCAAGTCCAGTCCGATCTCGGTTCTGGTGTTATCTCCGGGGTCAGCCTCTGTATGGTCAGTATTTTTCATAGCTCCGTGTATATCAAGTCGGCCAACGGGGCTCCAGTTGATCTCGCCTCTTGTTATTCGCACCTCATCTGCCGGATTGATGTTCGACGAAAGAAAGGCCGGGTTGGTAACTGACTGAAAAAGGTTTTCATAAATGTAGCCTTCCGATGCGATTATGACATCCAGGCTGGGGGACAGGGATAGCAGGAGAGAAAGGTCATCAGATGCCATGCCCGAAGTTGAGAGGTTATATAGGGCGTGGCCGGTGATCTCCATGGAATCTGTCGGTTTGAGCCACAGGTCTGTTCCCGCCTCTTCGCGCTCGTCACCGCCAAAATCACCGTCCTCGGTGAGGTAGTTCAACCCGATCTCCATCTTCCCGGGGGAGATGAAGAAACCCCGGACTCCCGCTAAAGTATCTCCCCTTGAATCTTCTGAGCCATCACCTTCGTTGGGATTCCCGCCGAAGAGGGAAAAACCGATATTCACCAGGGATTGCCTGTAGTGTAACCCGTCCAATGCTTCAAGGGTCGTGCCCTCGGTCAGAAGCATCCGTCCGACGCGGAGCTGCCGGTCGCCATTGTTGCTGCGGTACCTGACATGGGCGCTGGAAAGGTGTCCATCTCCTGTGTTGGAATTCGACTCCTCCCCCAGGTCAATACTTCCCCAACCGTACAGATGAAAGGAAAGCTCTGGTCGCCCGACCTCCCATAGGTCGAGGGATAGGTATTCGTAAAGGGGGGCATAATCGGTATCGGTTCCAGAGATCTGGTCCACCTGGTACAAATGAAGGTAGGTGGATGACTTAAGGTCCAGCTCATAAGCTGCGGCTGATGCCGGGAGGGATGCCATCAGAAAAGCCAGAATGATCAGGATCTTGCTTTTGCTAAAGTTCATAAGTCTCTTTTCTGAAATGTTGTCCATGGTCAGAGCTTCAAAGAAAAAGCCTCAGTTTGGCGACATTCATGATAAACCCTTCGTCGATTATTAACCAATTAGACATTATAAATCAATAAACGTTGCATATTAAATTTCTGGTTGAAAATTTATATCCTTCCGTTTGTCCCGGGTTACCTCAGGAGAGGGTACTTGCCTGTCTGTGGTTCACCGAGAATCCAGTACCTGGACACTCCGCATGGACCGCCTGAAAAGGGCGTTTGTTCCGCATAAAGCAGTTAAAAGGAGTAAAAAAAAGCAGTTGCTTTCCCTTGTCAGGTGTCGTATGTTTTTCGTGTCAGTAGGGTATGCCGCTGACGAAGATTAAGGTTTGCATCTTTCGGAAAAGCATCAGGGTATCACAAAAGGTCCCAGGCTTTATGTCCGGGCTTTTTTTGGTTCTGGTGAAAATTCCGGGAGGCAAACACAGAACAAGGAGCTGGTTAAATGGCAGAAGGAACAGTAAAGTGGTTCAGCGATTCAAAGGGTTTCGGTTTTATCGAGCAGGCTGACGGTCCCGACGTTTTCGTGCACTTTTCGGCTATTGGGGGCGATGGTTTCAAGACCCTCTCGGAAGGTCAGCGCGTGAGCTTTGAGGTTACCGACGGTCCCAAGGGTCCGCAGGCCGCCAACGTCGAGGCCCTGTAATACATCAGGATAGCCACGACAACGAGAGCCCCGGAGGGATATACCTTCCGGGGCTTTTTTTTTGGAGCGGAACGCAGTACGCAGGACGCAGAACACAGGAGAAATCCTAAAACCCTTGACAGCGATCCAGGCGGAGGCACTGCTTTTCCTACGCCCTACGCCCTACGCCCTACGCCCTACGCCCTACGCCCTACGCCCTGAATACTTGCCAGATCCTAGACACTATCCTCTGACGCTATTCTTTCCGATGTGTACACCCTCTTCAAGTGCCCCCGTATCCGGTCTACAAAATCGGTTTCGCGGTTGCTCTTGTAGACGAGTGATGAAGCGATCTCGCTTGCCATGATGGCGTATCTGTACTTTTCGGGTATCTCGTTGAGCCTGTTCCGGTATTTTCTACTTACCCTGATCAAACGGGGTAGATGGTTGAGGAGGGCCTTTCGCAGCAGTTTGTCATTACATAGTTCAGGGTTTTTCCTGAACATTTCGAAGAGTCTGCTGTAGTGGGCGTTGATCTCCCGGCTGATATCATCCGATATCTCCGTGTAAAGGCGGGTCCCATCAGAGTCTCTGTGCCTGGCAAGGATAAGGCGTGCCTCATCCGCTGCTCTTTTATTCAGTATTTCAATAACATCGGAAACATACTGTTCCTTTTCGGCAAGAAACTCTTCGTCGCTCATAAGCAGGTTGGCGATGACCTCGTAGGAGGAAGAGATCACACCGCATTTGTTGGCGGAGGAATCTCTCATTATCACGACACCCTGCTCCTGCAGACGCTCACGCGCTCCCGGGGTGATAAAAGAATTGGCGCCTTCTACAATGGCTTGTGCTGTTGGCGATCCGTCTGCAGCAAAGAATCTGCTGTAATTCTCCTCGTCCACGGTTTCAGGCCTTCCCCCCGCAGGGATGAAAAGGTCTGCCTTCGTTGAGAAAATGAGATCCTCATACTCCTGGTAGAATTCGTCGAGAGAGACCCATTTCTCTTCAAGGCCTTTCCCGGTTTGTGAAACCCTTTTGAAACTTACTGTGATGCCATCTTTTTTCTGATGGTTCCGGTAAAGGATGAACCCTCCCTTGTGAAGTCTGGAAGGGCGGAAACTGTCGATATCTCCCTTGAACAGTATCCTTCTAAGTTCTGTTCGATGGGCGCCGGCAGGGTCGAAAAGGGCTCCTGAGCCGTCGAGGATGAGGTTGATCTTCACCTTGGGGCACCTATCAAGAAGAAGCCGTATGGCGTTTCCGGCTACATCACCATCGGGACCTCCTGTGATCTTGACAGTGAAGGGATCTTTTCGAATATTTTTGCCCAACGCTTCCAGTGTGATATCGGCAAAGGTAACGACCCCGGTGGAGGTGACTCCGTACTCCTTGTGGCCGATACCGATCCTCTTGCTGGAGATAATGCCTGAACCCAGCACATACCCTCTCTTTACCGAAATCCGGGCCATCTCCTCGATCATCTCGTCGTGCATGTTTTCATCAGGACCCATTTCGATAGGTTCGTCCTCACCGTAATAATCCACTATCGATGGATCTTTGGCGCGGCCGTTCTCGGTGATGAAGAGATCCAGGAACGCATTGATGAAACCGTGTTGCAGCTTGTACATCCTCTGGGTGATCAGGTTTTCGTCGACAAGGCCCTCCGCGTCTACAACCACCGCCATTTTGGACCCACCCTCGTAGATGTCCTTGTTCTTCAGGTGCTGAGTGTGGGCCAGAACATAGACCTCCTTGAAAATGTGGTCCGTTGTAAGGGCATAATCGTGTTTTTCCCTGGCAAGGATGGTTCTCCAACCGCCGCGGGCGATGTCGGAAAAGCCGATGTGGTAACCGGCGCCGTAACGGCCGAAGAAGAAGGTGACACGGAAGGGACGGTCTGCTGGCAGATCCGATGTAAATGAGTGATCCAGTTCACTGAGGTAAGCGGGATCCAGCCGGAAGGCCAGCGCCTGTTTCCCCTGAACAAAGAAGTTCGTCTTTAGAGTGTGTTGAATAAATGATAGGCAGCAGTGGAAGATGGTTCTGTGCAGTTCGTCCTGGTGGCGGTGCCCCGTGTTGTATCCCTTGATCGCCCTCTTAACCTCGTCCAGCGATTTTCTGAAGGTGACCTCCCGATCCGGGCCCTCAGGGTCGAACCTGGCGCGGAACAGGTTGACCAGTTTCAACGCTGTTTCAGGGTGGGACCAGAACGCTTTCGCGACGGTGTCCTTATCGTAAATGTCGGGGTTACTGTGGGCCAGATTGGTGTGGCAGAAACTGACAAAAGCGTTGACCAGGGAGGCGTCCTCACCGCACATGATCTTTTTCGTTACGAAATCCCTGTATGTAACGGATCTCGTAGAAAGGATCTGCGAGTTATAGAGTTCAGATCGGAGCGCTGCGAACTGCTGCTCGCTGGGGGCAAGGTCAGCGGTTTGCATGGCTCTGACATAGAAAGTGCCAAGAAAATATGGGTGAATCCCCGTATCGATCACCAGACAGTATGTCCGCCTTATCCCTATACCGAGTCGGTAGAAGGCCTCCATCAGCTGCAGTAGAAAACCCTTCTGAGGCGGGTTACCTGCTGCGAATAGAATACGGTGCTCTCCGGGAAAACCTGGCCAATCAGTACGTTCAAAGTCAAAGTAGACCCCTCCATGTTGATTGCCCTGGTAGTACAGGTGCAGGATCTGGGCAATTCGCTGAAAAGGTGACAGACGTACATAGTCTTCATTGTTGAGCCACAGGATCTGAAGATATCTGTCCAGTTTGTCCAGGTCGAAATCCGGATAGTTTCGTTTCAGCTCCTTTAAGGTTCCCTGGCGTATCTCGGTTGGAACGGAAGCGTTACCGATCCGGGAGATCAATTCGGAACCCTGGCGCTGAAATTTGAATGTCTGGATCTCGATACTGTGATCGAGACCTGGAGGGGCCTTCTCAGAGTGGATGATCTCCGTATAGGATATCTCCCTCTCCTGCAGGGTACTCAAGGTATCGTAAAGAGAACCTGGCCTGTCCTGGTGGGCCAGGATGAGAGCATCCTCTCTGTCGGCAAGCACCAGCTGTCTGTTGACCTGAAGACTCTGGAGTCCGTAAGCTAGCGTGGCCAGGGCCTGGGTCTCCTCCTTCATGGTGATGAAGAAATACGGGTGCATGTTTTCCCTGAGCCAGTCCAGATTTTTCTCGGTACGTTCGCGGGTTTCGTTGATGGTCAGACGGATATCTTCCAGCAGTTGGTTCTCTGGTCCCTTAGGCATCACTCTTTCCCCCTGCCGACAGATTGCTTGAATGTGGTTCAGAATTGTGGTTCCCGAAAGGAAAACAACCAGAATCAGACACCGGTATTGGGTTCTGCATGGGTTTTCCGACAGCCTCCGCGTATCCCATTTTAAAGGTGTGAGCTGTTGGGCATTGCGGCGAGTATATCCTGCAGGACCTCCAGTTCACTTGCAGGTGTATCCATGAATTCTACACCTGAGACGGAGTGACCCCCATCTCCCCGGTGAGGCACACTCCAGCGTACGATGCCGTTCCAGTTGACCGGCTGTTCGGTATCCGGCAGATTGAAACCCACACCCAGAACGGTACCCTTCTCAAGAGAGTCTTCAGCCATTATGCGGCAACCTATCTCAGAAATGTCGAGCATGGTTCCAGGGACTCCCTCCCTTTCCAGGTAGATGGCACAGGGCTGATGGACCCGATAGCGCGTTTTCCGGCGAAAGGTTTCGCCGAGAAGCTTCTGAACCGTTTCGAGCAGTTTCTCCTTGTCGAAAGGTCTGGTGACGATCCCGTCGCATCGGGCGTCCACGCACCTGGTAAGAGTATCCTCACCGTGTGCATCCGTTAC
>JALHUC010000130.1 GCA_022865845.1 bacterium
CATGTTACGATCTCTCCCTGGTCCTGGCAGACTCAGTGGCCGGCACATTCAACTCCATCACGATAGACGGGGACATGAGTACCAACGACACGGTCATCCTCATGGCCTCGGGCAAAGGGCCGGCGGTAAAAAGATCCGAAGACCTGGCGGTTTTCGGCAAGGCCGTGCACACGGTGTGCGCTACTCTGGCGGATATGATCGTGGCGGACGGGGAGGGGGCCACGAAGGTGGTGGAGATCAGGGTCACAGGGGCAGTGAGTGCCGAGGATGCGAAAAAGGCCGCAAAAGCGGTGGCTGAATCGCTGCTGGTGAAAACAGCCTTTGCTGCGGCTGATCCCAACTGGGGCAGGATCGCTGCTGCTGCCGGGTACTCGGGCGCGGCGGTTGACATGGCAAAGATCTTCCTTTCCATCGGCGAGGTGAAGATCCTCGAGGAAGGGGAGATCGTTCCGGGCTACGATGAGGCCGAGGCCGTGAAGGTCATGAAGCAGGACCGGTATGGGATCACCCTCGCCATCGGGGATGGAGAGGGGCAGGCGACGATGAAGACGTGCGATTTAACGGAGGAATACGTTCGCATTAACTGTGAATACCGATCGTGAGATTTCAGTAGCCAGTAGTCAGAAAAAATAGTGTCTAGAGTCTAGAGTCTGGTGTCTGGAAAAGGCAGAAACCAGGAATAGGATACCAGGAAAAGAACAATCAGCCGCCTTTTTGGGCGGCTTTGTACTGCTCTCGATCTCATATCTCCCATCTCAAATCACAAAATAGCGAATCCTTATTCAATAGGTTTTAGGTCTTCTCCTGCGTTCTGTGTTCTGCGTCCTGCGTTCTTATTTCCTATTTCCCTCCGCCTTCCCCCCTAGGTCCCGCCCGAATTGGGAAAAAAATGTTCACCCCCTCCCACAAATAGAGGTCAGCTCCAGAAAATGGGTAAAACTTTTCCCAGCGGTGTTTGGGCGGCGTCGCCAAAAATTGTCTAACATATTGAAATATAAGGGTTTGCATGTTCAGGCAAGGGTTTTGCTATAGCTATGTGTATAAACGGGTGTGATTCATGAGGAATAGCTGTGAAAGGAGTTTTCGGATGCAACTGACAACCTTCTGTCCCAACTGTAAGTCCGAGATCACAAGCAAGCGGTTTGAGGACCAGGACTGGTTCTTCTGCCAAACCTGCCAGTCCCAGTTCTTCTCTCACGAAAGCCTGCGCAAAAATTGGCCGTCGCTCTACCAGACACTCAGGGATCGTGAGGAAGAGGTAGCCGCTCAGGCCTGACGATCAAAGGAGCGCTATCCAGAGCGCTGACGATGGTAATGGGTTATTTAATGTTTTCCGAATCTGGGAAGGTTACCGCCTTACCCGATAGATGCCATATTTGAACAGCAGTGAAGAAACAGTTGGAGTATTGACAATGTGCGCTCACGCTGAACATCTTGAAACCTGTCCTTTGTGCGACCACCGAACCGTTTTCACCAGGACCCAGGTCGCCTTCCTGGAGGACCTTCTCATCAACATTTGCTGTATGAACGCCCTGGAGAATGAAAAGCGTTCTGCCGAACCGGAAAAGTGCCGGCAATGCGCGGAGAACATCGTTGATGTCGTTGAGGTGATCCGGGAGTTGAGAGATTAAAGATTATTCCGGGGCAGCGGTTCGAAAGAACTGCTGATCAGAGGTCGGCTCCCAAGAAGCCGGCTTCTGATTTTTTTTGTGTGGCCAAAGCCCGGTCATTGTTCGGAATCCCGGTAACACACTTCCACTGCCAGAGTGCTCTGACAACCCTTAAAGACTGGATGACCGGCCCTAAAAAGGCTGTTAGATTGTTGTAGCGCGTATTCTGCTGAAATATCTGACCGACTTTAAACGGGAGCAGTTTCACTGGCGGTCCTTCCTTCCCCTGCTGATATTTTTATCCATTTGTTGTGATGTCCACTCATAACCATATATCACTTACCACAAACCTCTTGTTTGCATCGTGTCTTTGACAATTACACTCTCTCAGAGCAGGAGGGAGAAGAAGGCATCGGTAAAATCATTCTCCTGATCACCTTCACCCTTGGCCTTTTATGGTGGAGAAGGAGAAGGCTTGGTTGATATAATCGGACATGGGAAAAACTAATAAAGAAAGAGGGTCCTTCACGAACCCTCTTTACTGCCTGCTCCTTTTCGCTGTCGTGACCGTGGCTGTGGCCTGGGTCCGTCGGTTCGACATCCCCTACGGCTCCATTCTGATCCCGGCTCTGTGGGGCATGGGGGCGATCCTCCCGTTACGCGCTGCAGATACTGACCTGCTGACCCTGGGGTTCACTCCACCGCAGTTCATAAAAGGGTTAAAGTACTTCATCCTTTCTTCAGTCGTTGTTTTTCCCCTTTACAGCGGGGTGTTTTACGCTTCTCTTTATCTCGGTTTTACCGTTCCGGCGGGATTGATCGCGCCGGGTACCTCTATATTTAACTGGATCATCTATAATTTCATCGCTGTGGCCTTTTTCGAGGAGCTTTTCTTTCGGGGGTATCTTCAGGGGCGTTTAGCAGAGTATGCGAAAAGTTCCTTCATCGGTGCCAGGAAAGTCTTCTGGCTCCCCGTTGTGGCCGCAGCGTTTCTTTTTGCCCTGGCCCACGTGGCTGTTGACCTGGATCCGGCCAGGATGGCGGTCTTCTTCCCTGGCCTCCTCTTCGGCTGGCTGAGGGCGAAGACGGGCTTCCTCCTCGCCCCCATCCTGTCCCACGGGTGCGCCAACGTTCTTTCCATGCTTCTGATAAGTTCGGGATCGTGAAGAACTTCATCTTAGCAGCGCTGGTGTGTACCCCTACCCAGGATCTCCTGCAAGGCGTGGAGTATAAAGCTTAGGTTTCCCTTCTGATGCAGGGACGCTATAATCCATATTACGAATCAGGTGGGATTTGGAACCGCCCTCGGTTCTTCATCTAAAACCCATCACTCTGATAACAGACACAAAGGAAGTTTGCATGTCCGGAGCCGTCGGCATATGCGTGGGAGCGGTGACCCTTTCGATAGCAGAAGGGGTTGACGGTCACATCTCTTTCGAGAGTGTCTCCCACGACGGTAAGGTGGCCGAGGTCCTGGAGTCCCTTCTCAAGGCCAGGCCGGGAGTCCGCGTGGGCATCACAGGGCAGAAATACCGCAAGTCGGTGCCGTATCCTACCATCGCTGAACCAGAAGCCGTTGAACTTGCCTTCGGCCACGTTCGGGACAGATATCCCGATATCGACACTATCGTTTCAGTGGGCGGGGAAACTTTTTTGGCCTATTCCCTGGACCCCTCAGGGCGGGTGCGGTCTGTTCACACAGGCAACAAATGCGCTGCCGGTACAGGCGAATTCTTCCTCCAGCAGGTACGCCGCATGGGGCTCACTGTGGAAGAGGCCGTGAAAATGGCAGCGGCGGCCGAACCGTATCAGCTGGCATCGCGCTGCTCGGTGTTCTGCAAAAGCGACTGCACCCACGCTCTTAACAAGGGCATCGGGAGGGGGCGCATCGGCGCGGGCCTGTGCCGTATGCTTTCCGGAAAGATCACCGAACTTCTCAAGGCGGCCCGGGCGAGAAGGGTTCTCCTAATAGGGGGTGTCAGCCGGAACGGCCTTGTAATGGATCATGTGCGAACTGCGTATCCTGAAACTTTTGTTCCCGATGAGGCGGGCAGTTTCGAAGCCCTGGGAGCTCTCCTCTGGGTCCGGAACAACGGTGCCAGCCCGGTTGCTCTCATCAAAAGCGATGCTGTTCCCCGTACCTCCTTCCCTTCTCTACCGCCCCTTTCAACCGGCCAGAGCCGGGTAAATTACCTCAAGGGGAGCCGGACGGGATATTACAAGGGAGATTATGTACTGGGACTCGATGTGGGGAGCACCACCACGAAGGCTGTGCTTCTTCGGGCCGACAACCGGACTGTGGTGTCCGATGTCTACCTGCGCACGGACGGCGATCCCGTCCAGGCCAGCAGGTCCTGTTACCAAAGCCTGTTGGATCAGGTCCCGGACGGCCTGTCTCCATCAATCATTGGTCTGGGAGTGACCGGCAGCGGTAGACAGATCGCAGGGCTGCACGCTCTGACATACGGGATCTTCAACGAGATCGTGGCCCACGCCCACGCTGCCGTCCATCACGATCCAGGTGTGGATACTATCTTCGAGATCGGCGGTCAGGATGCCAAGTACACTTTTCTCACGGGCGGGGTTCCCGTTGAATACGCCATGAACGAGGCGTGCAGCGCCGGGACCGGTTCCTTTCTGGAGGAATCCTGCTCAGAATCCCTTGGCCTCGATGTGGACTCCATTGCAGACACGGCCTTAAAAGGGCTTTCTCCCCCCGATTTCAGCGACCAATGCGCGGCTTTCATCGGCAGCGATATCAAGACGGCCATTCACGAAGGGGTGGCTCGCCCGGACATCGCCGCCGGGCTCGTGTACTCGGTGTGCCGCAACTATCTCAACAGGGTCCGGGGCAGCCGTCGCACTGGCATGAGAGTCTTCATGCAGGGCGGGGTATGCTACAACCGGGCCGTACCGCTTGCCATGGCTAACCTTTGCGGTGTTGATATTATCGTCCCCCCCGATCCAGGGCTCATGGGGGCCTTCGGCGCGGCGCTGCTATCCCTGAACCGGATGGAAGAGGGGAGGATCCAAAAGAGATCCTACGATCTAAAGGAACTTACCCTTCGCCAGGCGCATTCCCTGGAGCCTTTTGTGTGTAAAGGAGGAAGAGAAAAGTGCGACAGGAAGTGCACTGTCGCGCGCTACCGTATCAACGGTGATGTTTATCCCTTCGGCGGTTCCTGTGACAGGTACTACAACCAGAGGCAGGACAGGGAGGCGGCAAGGGGAAGCCTGGATTTAGTAGCCAGAAGAGAAGAGCTCTTGTCCGGGAAGGTCGCGCCGGACGACTCTACCGGTAGATCCGGGCGGGTTGGCATCCCGGTTTCTCTCATGACCAACAGCTATTACATGCTGTACGAGCGGTTCTTTTCCGGCCTGGGGTTTGAGGTCGTAAGGGGTGAAGAGGCGGATCCCGAAGGGATAGAGGAGGCCGGGTCGGTTCTTTGCCACCCCGTACTCCAGTCCCACGGGTACGTGGTGAGCCTCCTGAAACAGAAGGTGGATCACATTTTTATCCCCCACGTCAAGGACCTGCCTGCCGCGGATGGGAAGGGTGGAACCAGCTGCACCTGCCCCCTCGTCCAGGGGGAGCCGTACATCCTCAACGCTGCCTTCAACAACGAACTGTCCCACAAGCTAATCACGGAGGTCCTGGACCTGGGGGATCACGGTAAAGCGCGCGATGCCTTCGTCAGGTTGGGGAAAAAACTCGGTTTCGCTGGCCGTCGCTCAGTGGGGGCCTTTGAAGCTGCCTGGAAGGTTTTTGGGGAAACGGGGGAGAGGCTCCTTGATACCGGCAGGAATTTTCTTTCAGATCTGAAGGATAATGAGCCGGCACTGGTCCTTTTCGGTCGACCCTACAACGCCCTTACGCGCAAAGGGAACATGGGGATACCGGGGAAATTTGCCAGTCGGGGGTACAGGATCATCCCCTATGACATGGTTCCACTCGAAAAAGATCAGCAACCAACCTCAGAACGTATGTACTGGGCTTCGGGCAAGGGGATCCTGGGGGCGGCAAGGATCGTCAGGGACACACCCGGTCTTTTCGGGGTCTTCATTACAAGTTTCAGCTGTGGACCAGATTCCTTCATCATGGAAAGCTTCCGGTCCATCATGGGTGACAAACCGTACCTCATCCTGGAGCTGGAAGCCCACACCGCTGACACCGGAGTGGACACCAGGATCGAGTCTTTTCTGGATGTTATCCAGGGCGGTAGAAATGGCGGGACGTCGTCCGGGCACAAGGGCTCTTTTGAACCTGCCAGGCTGGTCATGGAAGAGGGCCACCTTCAGATCCATACGAGTGGTGGTGACCAGCTCTCCCTGACTGATCCCAAGGTTAAGGTCCTGGTACCATCCATGGGTCAGATCGGCGCCAGGGGTATGGCGGCAGCGCTTCGCTACGCTGGGATCGGGG
>JALHUC010000131.1 GCA_022865845.1 bacterium
ACGGCGAAATTGAAAGGGAAGACGGGTGTATCCCGTGGTGAATTAAAAAGCGCTTTAAAAATAACCGTTATTTCCTTTCGCGTCACTTTGTGAACTTCGTGTTGGAAAAATAACGCCTTTCCAGGACCCGCTGTTTCCCCCCCAGATTTTGGTTCTCCTCTGCGATGCGGCCTTGAGTCGGCCGCGCTGCGTACCCTGCGGTTAATTAGCTTTAGTTTTCGCCTGCGTTCTGCGTTCTGCGTTCTCGGTTCTGATTTTTCCAGACACTAGACTCCAGACACCAGATACTATTTAACTCCCTTCCCACTTCCACTCCAAGATCTCCGGGAGGTCCTGTCCCTCCCTGTGGATATATTCCTGGTGCTCGACCAGTTTGCCGTGGACGAACTGTTTTATGTAGGCAGCTTCCGGGGAAAGCTTACCTACCCGGTCTGCCACGTCCGCCATAAGATGGAAGCGGTCAATGTCGTTTAAAACCGCCATGTCGAATGGGGTTGTCGTCGAGCCTTCCTCCTTGTAACCACGGACGTGAAGGTTCGGGTGGTTGGTCCTTCTGTAGGTGAGGCGGTGGATGAGCCATGGATATCCGTGGTAGGCGAAGATGATGGGTCGATCGGTTGTAAAGATCGTGTCGAAATCCCTGTCCGACAGCCCATGAGGGTGCTCTTTCTCTGGCTGCAGGGTCATGAGATCCACGACGTTGACGACCCTGATCCTGAGTTCAGGAACGTGCTCCCTGAGCAGCTGAACGGCTGCCAGGGTTTCGAGGGCCGGCACGTCGCCGCAGCAGGCCATGACCACGTCCGGCTGGGTCCCGCGATCGTTGCTTGCCCACTCCCATATGCCCAGTCCCGCGCTGCAGTGCTCGATGGCTGTTTCCATGTTCATCCACTGGGGTTGGTCCTGTTTTCCGGCTACGATCACGTTGACAAAGTCCCGGCTGCGCAGGCATCGGTCGGCCACGTACAGGAGGGAGTTGGCGTCGGGGGGGAAGTACACTCGTATGACATCGGCTTTTTTGTTTACGACGTGGTCGATGAAGCCGGGATCCTGATGGCTGAACCCATTGTGATCCTGCCTCCAGACGTGGGAGGTGAGAAGGTAATTAAGAGAGGCTACAGGCCTTCTCCACGGGATCTCCCGGCTGGCCGTTTTCAGCCATTTGGCGTGCTGGTTGAACATGGAGTCGACGATATGGATAAAGGCCTCGTAGCAGGAGAAAAACCCATGCCTGCCAGTGAGGAGGTACCCCTCGAGCCACCCCTGGCAGGTGTGTTCGCTGAGGATCTCCATGACGCGCCCTTCCGGCGAAAGGTTCTCATCCTCCTGGAGGATCTCCTCCATCCAGGCTTTGCCGGTCACCTCATACAGGGCGTCAAGGCGGTTTGAGGCGGTCTCGTCGGGGCCGAAAACCCTGAAATTGCGCTGCTCAGCGTTGTTCTTCATGACATCCCTGAGGTAGTAACCCAGGACCCTGGTGGCACTTGCCGTACTCTGCCCCGGCAGGCTCACATCCACGGCGTACTTCCGGTAGTCCGGCAGCCGCAGGTCTTTCAGCAGCTGCCCCCCGTTGGCGTGGGGGTTGGCCCCCATCCTTCGCACTCCGGCTGGAGCCATCCGGGTGACGGACTCCACAGGAGCGCCTTTCTTGTCGAATAGCTCCTCCGGACGATAGCTTTTCATCCACTCTTCAAGCAGCCGGACGTGATCCGGGTCCCGGTCCAGTCCGGAGAGGGGAACCTGGTGGGCACGCCACGTACCCTCGATCCTGACCCCGTCCACTACTGCGGGGCCGGTCCATCCTTTGGGTGTCCGGAGGATCACCATGGGCCAGGGCGGAAGATCCCCCGGACCCAGGGACATGGCTTTGTCCTTGATGTCCCGGATCTCGTCAAAGACCTGATCAAGAGTTTCGGCCATGAGCCTGTGCATGATACGCGGCTCATCACCCTCCACAAAGAACGGCCTGTAGCCATATCCCTCCATGAGGCTTTGGAGTTCATATTTTTTCATGCGCGCCAGGATGGCCGGGTTTGCGATCTTGTATCCGTTGAGGTGGAGTATGGGAAACACCGCTCCGTCCCGGGCGGGGTTAAGGAACTTTGAGGAGTGCCAGGAAGCGGCCAGGGGGCCGGTCTCCGCTTCCCCGTCACCCACGACACAGGCCGCGATGAGATCGGGGTTGTCGAAGACGGCGCCGAAGGCGTGGGAAAGGGAATAGCCCAGTTCGCCCCCTTCGTGGATGGAGCCTGGCACCTCAGGGGCAACGTGGCTCGGGATGCCGCCGGGGAAGGAGAACTGGGTGAAAAGCTTCTTCATGCCCTCCTCATCCCGGGTCACATCAGGGTACGTTTCGGACCAGGTACCCTCGAGCCAGGTGTTGGCGACAAGGGCGGGTCCGCCGTGGCCCGGACCGGTGATGTAGATCATGTTCAGGTCGCGTTCCCTTATAATCCTGTTTAGATGGGCGTAGATGAAATTGAGCCCCGGCGTTGTGCCCCAGTGTCCCAGGAGGCGTGGTTTGATGTGATCGTAGGAAAGAGTCTCTTTAAGGAGAGGGTTGTCGTAAAGGTAGATCTGTCCCACCGAGAGGTAGTTGGCCGCCCTCCAATAGGCGTCCACCTGGGCCAGATTCTCCTCGGTAAGGGGCTGCGGTGACGGCGTCATGGTAAATGCCTCCTTCAGGACACGTTTCCCGGAAATGGGTTACTGTTTAAAGTTTAGGCTATAAAGATGCGGCGTCAAGGGAAAGAAAAATTCTTTCTCGGAGTATCGATGTGCCAGAGTGCCGGAGGTGGAAAAGTGCCCACGGTCCAGTCATCTTTCTATGGTGTAAAGGAGATCG
Source organism: bacterium (assembly GCA_022865845.1). Taxonomy (GTDB): domain Bacteria; phylum BMS3Abin14; class BMS3Abin14; order BMS3Abin14; family BMS3Abin14; genus JALHUC01. Next base: position 2,846 of record JALHUC010000131.1, read on the forward strand.
GTACCGGTCTCTTCCCCTGATTCCCCCTGGAGAAGCAGATGGTCGTTGATCTTATACCCGAACTGAAACACGCTGAAATTCTGGAATATACCGACACCGTAGCGGACATAAACGCTAGGTGTGAGGTACTTGCCCACAACCAGGGAGGACTGTTCCACGTCGGCTTCGGTTTGTACCGTAACCTCCTCGAAACCGAAGCTGTTGCCGATGCGCTTGGCCAGGGGCTCACCCTGATTCAAGCCCATGGAAAGGGCCGCTGTAGCCAGTGCATTTCCCTCTTCCCCTGATGTACGACTCAGTGGCTTTCCATTAACCAGGTAGGAAAGGACCTCGGCCTGGTCCATTCGGGGATCCGAAAAGAGAGAAATAACCGGTTCCATGAGGGTACCACCCACATTTATGCCCGCCAGGATATCGTCGGTACGTCTCACAGCCCTGATGTCCAGTCCGGGATTCTCCAGGGGGCCGCCAGAGAAGGTCAGTTTGCCCCGTTCGATGGTGAGCCTTCGTCCGAACGCACGGTACTGTCCGTCAGTAATTCTCAACTCTCCTGTGGCTGATGTCACCATCCCGGGTTCGTCGATTATGCGGACGGAACCATCCACACGGCCGGTAAGTCCAAATCCGTCAACGGTGACCTTGTCCCCAAGGTTCAAACGCACATCACCACGGACTTTCAGGGGCGGTTTGGGCGTGGTGTCAGAACCGGGAGCGATGACAACGACGTCCGGAGAAGGTCTCTGTGTTACGGAGACTTCCACTGGATTGAAGGACGCCTCGGGCACGTTGATTGACCCTTTCAGAGTGAAGAGATTATCTTCGGCTGTGAGGATAAGGTCCGGGGAGATCACCAGACTGATAACAGGGGTTCTGGCAGCCGTAACATCTTCTCCCTTGAACCGCAACTCCATGGCCCTCGACTTTGCTGAAAGGTTTCTGACGCTTCCCTGAATATGAAGGCGTCCCCGACCTGAACCTGCCGTAGCATCAAGGGTGAAACGTTCAGGTTTGCCTGCCGTCAGCCGACCTTCAATTGGTTTCAGGGAAAGTCCCAAAAGAGGTACACCGGCAGAACCATTCTGCAGGTTCACGAAGCCTTCGGTTACGGGGGTACCCAAAGTACCCTTGATGTCCAGTGTGGCCGTTAGAAGGCCGGCGGGTCCATCCACGTCAGGAGCAAGGGCCTGGATAAAACCCATTTCGGCTGATTGAGCTACGAATCGCCCCTGGACGGGTTGATCCTGATAGGAGGAGCCTTCCGGGCGAGGGAACAATATACCGGGAAGAGAGAGGGTCCCAAGGACATGGTCCAGGCTGCCTTCAGGGCCCAGTTCGGCTTGAAATGATCCTTGCAAGCCAGTGCTGTCAAGAGTTGTGGACAGCAGTGTTTCTCTTAAATTGAAGGAAACCCACTTTCCCGATCCATTCTGATAAAGGATTGATCCGGCTGGAGTGGACAGCCTGGCGGACCCCCACCAGCGACCTTCCGATCTCCCCCCTTTTAAGATGCCGTCCGAAAAACCTTCTATCTTCAGAGCGGAGACGGTGCCGGCCGTCAAGAGGGAGAGGGGTAACCGGTGGATCTGGAGGGATCCTTTACCCTCACCTTCTTTCCAGAGTGCTTCAGCGCAAAGGCGGCTTCCGTCCGAAATAACACAAAATGGGTAGATATTCCCTTCGGTTGTGGAGATCACCAGTTCAGCTTTATTTTCCAGCGACCAGCGGCCCCTCAGTGGGTGGTCCAGGTACGTTGACACAAGTTCGCCGTTCCAGGTGTCTCCAACCATCGCCCCTTCAACGAGCACTGACCCTTTTCCTCCCGGATAATCCAACGAAACTGTCAAGTCGTGCTCTCCCGCTGTCCCGGTAGCCGACAGGTCGGCCTGATCTACCGATAATCCGCCAAACAAGATCCCCGTTGCGCGTCCGGTGATGCTTCCTGGAATGCGCTCGATGTCAGATATCTGAGCATCAAAAGAGACCGTTTCGGCAGACCAGTTGCCACCACCGAGGCCTGTACCGATAAGGGAGGCCATGATGCTTGGATGTGATGGTGTACCGGCTAGGGCCCCGTTGCTTCGAAGGGAGCCCCTCAGGGTGGATATGAAATGGGAAAGGTTCGGGACGTCCAGTGTCCATGTACCGTTAAGGGCATCTCCTGTCTCAAGGGTGGCCTTCAGGGTGGATGTTCCCATCTGCAGGATCGGAATGGTGACTTTCGCTTCGCCGGAACCAAGGAAAATCCTGGCCGAACCCAGAACCTCCTGTCCGAGGAAAGTCCCGCTGAGTTCCACAACATTCAGATCGCTTTGGAGCTTATCCCCCGCGAGGAAACCGTCCAGGGTGATCCCCGTGGTAAGACTTCCGTGAAATTGCTGGAGAACCTTGCCTGGATCCAGTTGATCACCCCGTATAGCGGCATGCCAGCTCATCTTCTCGTCCCACTGTAATTTCCCGTCAGCCTCAAGGGACCCTTCGAGGAGATTCGTCAGTAAGGAACCTTCCCATGTGTTGGGGGTGAAGCTCCCATTTATGTCCACGGAGATAGCGGATCCATCGGGATTTTGTGTGATCATGTGAAGTTCGTGGTCCGTTCTGTTCCCGCTGCCTGTAATTTTGATTTCATCGGTGGTGAAGCTTCCCGTGGCCACCGGTGCCACGTGAATCATCAGGTTAAAGGGGTACAATTCTTCAATCCTGATGTTGGCTGTGGCTGTAACATCGCTGGTGCCGATCTTCCCAAAAGACAGGTCTTCCCCATCCAGGGAGATCTCCAGATCGGGGATTCCCCTGGGACCTGATATCCTTCCCCTGCTTATGACCTTTCCCCTGGATCCTTCCACAAAAGAGGCGAAGTCACCAATATCAAGATCCCAATAGACGTTCCATGATTTCTCAAGGACTCCCGACGCTCCAAGGTGGGCGGATCCCCAGGTAAGATCAACTCCACGGAGTTCGATGCTGTCTCCCCGGATCCCGAGGCCCGCCTCCCCCTCGAAGGGCATGGAACGATAGTGCCCTTGCACCTTGGACAAAAACACATCCGTTTTCAGGAGACCCTCGTCGTATGAGCCGGAAAAAATAGCTTCCAGCTCAAGATCGTCAGGCGAACCGTGCCACAGCAGGGCCGTATTCAACTCAGTGGCGTTCAGGGAACCGTTCCAGACCAGGGTGTCCTTCCAGGTCAACCTTCCTGTCATGGATAGAATTCCATCGAGCCCTTTCACCACCCCCGTCCCTTCCCATGTCCCGTCATCAATACCACCGTCAATGAGTGCTTCAACCGAAAGGTCGCTACTCTGGACGCTTGTACGGAAGGAGTGGGAAAGGAAGTTTCCTTTGCCTGTCAACCCCACCCGGTCCATGTGTAAACCTTCAACCTCCAAACCCGTTAAGGAAAGATCAAGTTCTGTTTCCGTGCTCTGATCCAGGGTCGTAAGCACAGTCCCCGTCAATGACTGAAGGGTAAACCCATTGGAAAAGAGATCCCAACCGGTCAATTGGGCATGCAGGCTGGGTGAAGCCGCTTTCCCCGACACGGTTCCAGAGATCTCCAGACCCCCGCCGGCTGAAGGCATGACCGCCCCGATATCAGCTGCCTCCAAAAGCCAACTGACATCCCATTTGTCCTTGAGGCTTCCCCTGGCGTGAACTGACACAGCCTCCAGGGATATTTGAGCCTCGTGGATCGTGATTTCCCGCCCCTTTCCCGAGGCCTGGATCAGGAACGGTCCCGGAAGGAGCCCTTTGGCCCCAAGGGTCCCACTCACTTGTGCACCGTAGGTATTGCCTTGAAGGTTAAAATCGATCCTGCCCGAAGGTGAGGCTAAAATAGGTTCCGGTTCGTTGATAGGCCACCTTATATCCTTCCAGACTGTCTCCAGAACAAGCACCGGTCCAGATCCAATAATTTCATAACGTCCGCTGGTTTCTAGGCTGGCAGTGTTACCTGTAACCATAACATCGAAATTTTTAAGCTCCCAGCGGTCAGCATCACGCTGTCCACTGATCTTTGCCTGGACGGTTTCGTTGCCCAATCCGGGGAGACCGGACACGGAAAGATCTCCCCTGAAGCTGAAGGACCCGAAAGTTCCACCACCTGTAAGATTGCCCTTTACCGAGCCTTTGGTCCGGTCCAGAAAGGTTCCCCCTGGATGGAGATCGTTGACAAGGACCGACGCGTTCCAGCTGTTTACACCCCCGGCACTGCTGAGAGTTCCCCTGATGGAACCTTCAAGCGGACTGGTCACATCCTGATTTATCCGGAGTTCAGAAAGTGTTCCCTCAAGATTACCACTGCCCTGAACCCGAGGCAGTCCCGGAGGGTCCAATGACCACAGGACATCAGCATTCAAGGCATGGTCGCCCTCCATCTTCATGTCAGCACTGGCGGTTATTTCGCCCAACAGGTCCCGGATCTCGAGATTCCGGATAATCAAACTTTGCCGGTCGATCTTCCCGGAAAATTCGATAGTGTCGATGCTCACAGGGGCTTTGGAGTCAGGCATCGCCAAAGTCAGGTCCCTGATTGACAGCTGATCTATTTCGATGCCCAGGGGGAGTGGATACCCCAATGAAGAAAAGGGGTCTGAATTAGCTTCGGTGCTATTCTGGTTCGCCTCAACCCTGATGCTCACCTTGTCTACAGATGCTGTCCCAAAAGTAAGGGACATCCTGAAGAGGCCGGCGGGAACAAGTTGAAAACCTACCAGATCTGCAGAAAGGTACAGGGTCTGAGTACGGACCGATACTCCCTGCAGCAATACCTTTCCGCCCAGCCGCCCCTGAACCTTCCCTACGGCAAAAACCCCACGAGACATACGGGTACCTGTGCCGACGATCCAGTTAAGGCCGGATTCTGTGAAGAACAACCATACTCCAAGGCTGAATGAAACAGCGGCGAGGAGGACGGCCAGGATACCGAGGCGCCGCCAGTTCACAGGTCGGGTCCGATGTTCAGGTGTATCCGCCAAGGTTTATCCTCACGACTCAAGGCCCAAGCCAGGTCCAGCCGGACCAATCCTATCAGTGACTTCCACCTCACCCCAACACCTGCGCCACTCTCCAGGGGATCCTCCATGCTTTCGAGGGAGTTTCCGGTGTCACTGAAAACAGCCGCACTCCATGAACGGGAAAGGTTGTGTTCGTATTCGGCGCTCCCAACTACCAGGTAGCGCCCCCCCACTGCCTCTCCTGCCGCATTCAGGGGGCTCAGTGATTTATAAGCAAAACCCCGGACGCTCTGATCCCCTCCGGCGAAGTACCTGAGGGAAGCGGGAAGAACCTCGAAGTCCTCGATCCAGGTGGTGGCTCTTTCTCCTCTCAGGATCACCCGTCCCCAATGACCGAGGGGTGTGATCAGCTTGGCTTTCACTCTGGCCTGGAGGAAGGAAAATTGGGAAAAGAAGCCCTCCTGAGAACCCTGAAGTTCGAGGTCCAGCCTGAAACCCCACCTTGTGTTGACCCGGTCATCGGCCCGGACATAATTGAAACCCAAACCGGGGTACAGCAGGGCGGTTTGCTCCTCCTCGGTGGCAATGTCATAATCTTCCCACAGGTAGCTGAGGTTTTCTGAAAATTGGGAAAAGCCGCGCAAACGCACATGCTTCAGCCCCAGGAGTGTTTTCCTGGAGTCGATATCCTCTACACGTTCTCGCTCGAAGGCCAGGGAATAGTTGAGGTGGTCCGTTCGCGCACGTTTCAGAGGTATGGTATAGAGCCCGGACAGACCGGTTTTCACCGTGGAGACCAACAGGTCCGTCCGGAAACGGTGCACTTTCCGGTTTATCCTGCGGTGCTCCCACCCCGTCCGAAACCTCGGCCCTGTGTCGGTACCGTAACCGACCCCCGCAGTGAACTTTCTCGCCGGGCCGGGCTCCAGGATGACCCTGACCGGAACGAAAAGACCATCAGCCTCTTCCCTTGCGGCTGAAACCTCGACACGGCTGAACTGATTGGAATCATAAATAGCTTTCTGAAGCTCCAGTAAGGCCTTCTGTTCGTAAGGGTCCCCCTCGTTGATGTTAACAAAATCTTCCAGATAGGCAGGTGAAAGAAGATCCTGAACAAGAGTCACCCTTCCGAAACTGAAGCGGGGTCCAGTTTCCAGGTGCAATACTATTTCGGCCGATACATCTTCCTTTTTAACATGGACGCGATTTTCCAAGTACCGGGCGTCGAGGTATCCCAATTGGACCGCAGTGAAGATAAGGGCTTTTTTCCCCTGCTCATAACTGCGGTGAACGAGGATAGCTCCCTTCGTCAGAGGAAACTCCTCCAGTTGTAATAGCAACTGGGGAGACTCGGTACCTTCCCCGGTTATTCGAATATCCAGGTCCGACACCGTGACGGGGTTTCCTTTAACGACGGCGTAGAGAGCACTGTACTTGTCTCCTTCCACTTCGAGTTGCGGGTCCACCGTTGCCCCATAGAAACCGAAGGGTTCGAGGGCTTTCATAATCTCTTCGGGTGCCTGATCGTGGAGGCGCCGGACCAGGGAATCGTTGAGATAAGGGTGGTCCTTCTGTTTTTCCAGAGTCAGGCCTGAGAGAACGGACTTCAGCATATCCCCATCCAACCCCTTGACATTGATCGTCACCGAAACCGCTTCGGCGGTCCCGGGGAGAACGAAAATCAGGAAGAATAAGAGGAGGCATGACAGGAACGGATTTCGGTCGGGTGCGTCGGACGAAAAAATGGTGTACGCGGGCCGGTTCCCGACGCGGACCTGGGACCTGGCACGCTGATCAGGTTTTTTCCACATGGCTTACAGTATAGATAATCCGCCAGAATCTACGACATGATTTTTTGGCCGCGGTGAAGCTGTTTTTTGGCAGGATATCATTCATGAAACGGACGCTCTCGATCCACATATCATATTTCAGATCCCAAATGATAAACAGGAGCAATTGCTCCCGATTTTCTGTTCCTGAAAAACCTTTAAAAGCTTTAACTTAGAGTTACGCTCTTCGACGCTCTGTCGTTTGATCAGGACAGGCAGAGCATCCCGCTTTCAGGCTGCCGGCAGGGTTACGAAGTGGGGAAATAATATGAAGAATTTATTTGTGCATGAGCACCGGTGCACGAAAATCTTTTGATCTTCTCCTGCGTTCTGCCTCCAGCGTCCTAAGAAGTAACCCCTATTTCCATACCTCAAGCTCTAAAGAAGTTGGCGTAACTTCTTCAACAAACACCTTCAAACTTCCGAAGTCGATCCCCAGGATCTCGTTGGCGAACCCCTGGGAAGATGTGTA
>JALHUC010000132.1 GCA_022865845.1 bacterium
CCTGAACCTGGCCAACGCGGTCAAGGTCGGCCTCCTCCCTGAACTGGCACCAGACCGCTATGTTCTGGCTGGTAATACAGCTATGCTGGGAGCTTCCATGATCCTGTTATCTGAAAAAGAGCAGTTTGAAGCTGAAAAGCTTGTAGAGATGACGACCCATCACAGTGTGGCTGAGGATCCGGATTTCGAAGAACTGTTCATCGACAACCTCTATTTTAACCAGGACTAGCCGCAGAGCCATCATCCGGAGCAGGATCTGAATCCACTGCCCGTGTGGAGTTACCTGCTTCGCGGTGGATATGAGTGGTGCTATTAAATTGATACCATTGAGGTAAACATGTCTGACCATCTGTTTTCTAAACGTACACGCAGGGTTCCGAAGTCCTTTATAAGGGATATCCTCAAGGTGGCCGGAAAACCTGACGTTATCTCTTTTGCCGGTGGGCTGCCTCATCCCGGGCTCTTTCCTGTGCGGGAGATAAAGGATGCCTTTATGACCCTCATGGAGGAAAGGGGGTCCGAATCCATGCAATACGGTCCCAGCGAAGGGTTCTCGCCCCTCAGGGAGTGGGTGTGTGACCGCTATCGCAAGCGAGCCGGTTTGGACATCTCACCGGACAATGTGCTTATAACCACAGGCTCCCAGCAGGCCCTTGATCTTGTGGGCAAGGTCTTTCTGGACGAGGATGATTTTGTTGCCATGGAGAGGCCTGGTTACCTGGGAGCCATACAGGCGTTTTCCTTCTATTCGGATGCCATTATTCAGGTGCCATTGAAAGGAGACGGTCCTGACATGGAGATCCTTGAGGAAACCCTCAGGGAAAAACAGCCCAAGATCTTCTACGCCATACCCAATTTTCAAAACCCCTCCGGCCAAAGCTACAACCTGGAAAAAAGAAAGCATCTTGCTGACTTATGTGCCACCTATGGAACCATCATGGTAGAGGATGACCCTTATGGAGAATTGAGGTTTGCGGGCGCGGATCTTCCTCCGGTGACCTCCTTCATGAAAAGTCCCTCAATTTTATTGGGGACCCTTTCAAAGATCGCTGCCCCCGGCCTGCGAGTGGGATGGATCGTAGGAGAGGAGGCTATGCTTGATCGCCTGATTATCGCCAAGCAGGCCGCCGATCTTCACACGAGTACCATCACCCAACAGTTGGCGTGGCAGTACCTTGCGACCAACAATATCGAAGACCACATTGAGACCATCCGTTTGGCATACGGGCGCCAAAGAGACTGCATGATCACCATGATCAGAAGGTACTTCCCGCCTGAGGTCAGCTTTACCCAGCCGGAGGGGGGAATGTTCCTGTGGGTGACATTACCGGATGGGTGGTCCTCCGCGGAGCTTTTCGAGTTGGCCATCAATGAAAAGGTAGCCTTCGTTCCCGGTGCTCCGTTCTACGTAGATGGCGGCGGTTTGAACACCATGCGGCTGAATTTTTCCAATGCCGATGAGGCAGACATTGAGGAAGGCATTATGAGGCTGGGTAGATGCATCGAGAAGTATGTGGGGGGGGGAAGGCCGACTGAGTGACTCAGCGAAAGATCACAATTAAAAGCTGGGGATGCGGTACCAGTTAAAGGCGGTTTTTGTTCACCACAGAGGCTCAGAGGGCACAGGAAAAATCTCCAACTGTGTTCAACCCCTCCTCTTGCATCGGCGAAGTCTGCAGAACGAGACGGGTTATCGCGAACCCTAAAATAGTCTAACTTCCGAATACTTCCTCCCCCTACTTGGCACGGCGTAGCTTGATGCGAAGACGGCTGAGGGGGGAAGACCGAGATGGGGGTGACTGGAATTCACCCATGTGACTTGTCACGGCAAAGCCGAAGGCGACGACGGAAGCGATCCCGGTTTCAATAAAAGTGATGTTTAATCCAACACAAAGTACACAAAGGGGGTCAGGACCAAATCCTGAGCTTCAACTTTGTTAACTTCGTGAACTTCGTGTTTAAAAAACGCCTTTTGTAGTAGAGGAAGGCTTTAAGCTGGGTAAAAGCCGGTTACTATTAAAAGCAATGCTTTCTTACCACGGAGAAGTTGAGACAGGGAGGCAGGCGGAGGAAGGCTTAATTATGGTTAAAAGTTTTATCTCGAACCCGCGCCCGAACCCGAGCCTTCCGTTCTGGCTCAGGTTTACCCTGCGCAACTCTGCGTACCCTGCGGTAAATTAGCTCCTGCTTTTGCCCTTTCGCCAGGTTGCTCTGTCGCCCAGTCGATTTTTCAACGCACACCGCACCCCACTCCACATGTAGGTAAAATATTTCCACTTTTAGGGTAAAAATGCCCACCATGGGAATAATTTTGCCTGTTTGTACGTGTCACTATTTATATATCTATCAATTATAGTACATATAGCTGTCATTTTTTACAGAAACGGGGTGGTATGGTCCTTGCTCTAGTTACATATTAGAAACAAGCAGCCACTTTGTTTAGTGAAAACCGGGCAATCGCTTCTGCAAAACGAAAAGGGTTTAGATGTTCCTGATCCGGCACGATAAATACACAAGAAATCCCATGGCAAGGGACGGGAGCCGCCCGGGTAAGATAACCGGCCAGCTGGGGCTGTTTTGCGTCTGCCTGGCAGCCCTTGTGGCCCTGGGCGCCTGTGCTAATGATTCGGAAGTCTCCCAAGCTTCCCAAGTATACTTTGTAAGTGCGACAGCGCCTGAAGGTGGCGATGGTACGTCATGGGAAACAGCTTTCGATCACCCCCAGGACGCTCTTGATGCGGCCCGTGAGGGTGATCAGGTGTGGGTCGCCCAGGGTATCTATGGACCTTTGGATCCGACCGGTGGCGAGGTCGTAAGACTGGAGTCAGGGGTCACTGTCCTGGGCGGTTTTGTAGGAA
>JALHUC010000009.1 GCA_022865845.1 bacterium
AAACGGCTACCTAAGTAATGTTTCCAAAAATCATACCACTGATAGTTGCCATCGTGACCACAAGTAAAACGAAGGTAACCGTTTTCCTTGTCCCCATGACGCTCCGTATCACCAGCATGTTGGGAAGCGATAATGCCGGCCCGGCCAGCAGAAGAGCCAGAGCAGGACCCTTACCCATGCCTGCGCCCAGAAGACCCTGAAGGATAGGCACTTCGGTGAGGGTGGCAAAGTACATGAACGCTCCGGCTACAGAGGCGAAAAGGTTTGCGCCCAGTGAGTTGCCCCCGACAGCCGAAGCCACCCAATCCGACGGGATGATCCCTTCAGAACCTGGGCGGCCCAGAAAAAATCCGGCTGCGAGAACACCGATAAACAGCAACGGCATGATCAATTTGGCCAGATCCCAGGTGGATTTGAGCCATTCCCTGCTTTCACTGCCGCCTCCGGCGAGGGCACCTGACAGGCCCGCCACTCCCACCGCGAAAACCAGCATCGGAAACAGGGGCGATTGGACGACACCCTGGATGGCGCCCCCAGCTGAGGAAGCCACCGGGGCAAGGGCAATGAGAGCGGCAGTTGGCGCGAACGCTACGGCTACTTTCCACCAACTCATTGAGTAGAAACGGACCAGTACAATGCCCAGACCCGCTGTGAACAAGGATACAAGGGACCACTTCACGGTGTAGATGGCCGCCCAGAGACCGGTAGCTCCCTCCGGCCTTCCCCAGGTGGCAAATATTAGAATGGCCACCTGTAGCCCGATGAACAGGACTGTCTGCCCAAGGGGCCTGCCCTCCTCGGCGGACAGGTCTGCCGAGGCAGTTTTCTCCTGTTCCTCCTTGCGGAAGATAAAGTGCATCAACAGGCCGATGACCACAGCGAACACGATGGCGCCCACAGCCCGGGCGATACCCAGCTCAGGTCCCAATATACGAGCAGTAAGAATGATCGCGAGGATGTTGATGGCGGGTCCAGAGTAGAGAAAGGCGGCTGCCGGTCCGAGACCCGCCCCCATGCGGTAGATACCTGCAAAGAGAGGCAGTATGGTGCAGGAACAGACCGCCAGAATGGTCCCCGAGGTGGCAGCGACTCCGTAAGCCAGGATTTTGTTTGCTGCAGGTCCCAGGTACTTCATCACAGAGTTCTGGCTGACGAAAACAGTGATAGCACCGGCGATGAAAAAGGCCGGTACCAGGCAGAGGATCACGTGCTCCCTGGCGTACCATTTTGCCAGGGCGAAAGATTCAACGATGGCACCCTGAAGGCGGATAGACTCGATAGGCAGAAAAAATAGAACCAGGAAGGCTCCCAGGATGTAGGCCAGCGGCCGAAATTCCCTTTTCCAATCCAAAACTATCTCCTTCTCAGACAAGTTGCAGGTTCTAGGCTGACAAGGTTGAAAACTGCTGCCTTACATCCTCATCAAGGGATTTTTGCACACAGGAGAAAAACCCCAGGACACAGGTCATCTTGATGCTGTAGTAAACCATGAGTCCTCGTTTTTCGTCAGACACAACTCCCGCGTTCTTGAGAACCGACAGATGTTTCGATACCGTGGACGTATCAAGACCCAGCATGGCGGTGAGTTCACACACACACCTTTCCCCGGATGCCAGCTCCTCCACCATGAACAGACGCGCAGGGTGGGCAAGAGCCTTGAAAACCTGGGATCGTTTCTCATAATGTGTTCTGTTCGTCTTGAACATGATCTTACCTCCAGAGTCAACTATCAGATCGCACTATTTGGCAATATAGCCAAATAGCCAAGTTTGTCAAGGTGAATGTGTCGTGCAAGGGTGCCTCCGTAGGTCCGTGGGTCCGTAAGGCCGTATATCCGTGCATCCGTGGATCCGTAAGGCCGTAAGATCTTAAAGCATCAGGCATTTACGGAATCACGGCCTTCGGACTTACGGACATTTGGCTCCACGGACACGCGGATTTACGGTTCAACGCACACGCGCATTCACGCACTTACGCAGCGTGTTTTGTTTTTCCAGTACGCTGCTAGGGGTAGGGTTTTCCGGCGGTCGTTCTTGGAGAAGGTTCAAAATCCGGCGACAGGACATTGTGGGAAGGGTCGTAGTAGTCCCCTTCGATCTCCATCAACCCCAGAAGGGTGTGGTCGATAAGATCCGTCTGGTAGGCCCTGGCAAGAAGGTTCTCCTTTTCCGGCAGATCAAGGGAAAAGCGGTCCGACTTCCAGAAAAGGAAGGGAATCTCGAACATGGACGGGACCCGGTTGTTGTGCCCGACGAAGTTGGAATAGTGGCCCACGTCCTCACCATGATCCGGTACATACAGCCACGCGATGGGCTGGTCTACGCGGGCCGCACACAGGTCGATGGTAGCCTTGAGGATGTGATCGGAATAAAGTATGGCGTTATCGTAATAGTTCCGCATTTTTCTGGCACGAAGGCTGCGTCCATCAGCCCGGAGAGTCCTGGCCACTGCATCATCCTCATCGTTAAACCGGGAGAAAGACTCAGGATACCGGAAATAAAAGGCAGGATGAGCCTGAAGAAGATGGAGGATGACAAACTTGAGGGGCGCCGGGTCATCCAACATCTTTGAAAACTCGGGAAGGACCACTTCATCATGGGATCCCTCCCCTCTTGAGCCGCCCCGGTTAACGTTGACTGTCACGTCGGCATGGTCGGCGATGATGGCCAACGAGCCTGCAATATCGGTGCTGTGATTGGTTATCCAAAAGGTCTTGTAACCAGCCTTACTCGCCATGGTGAGAATGTCAGGCTTTACCGAATACAGTTCGGGGCGTTCACGAGTCGCGGGGCCAATCATCAGTCTGATATCCCCCACAGTGGAACCGAGAGTCGTAATGACATCGGTGAATTGGAGCAAATGGGGACCAATGGATTCCAGTTCAGGGGTTGTTTTCCGGGAATAACCGTACATCGACAAGTTGAGACGGGTGACACTCTCACCTATTAGAAAAACCACGGTTCGGGGGCCTTCCCCTGAGTAGCTCATGGTGGCAAGGGAACTGTCTGTCCCGACGGCAGCGGTGATATTATCCTGGAGTGCCCTTGTATTTTTGACGTATCTCTCCCACTTTGCATACCGGATGGGGAAGTAGAGAAGGGGGTTTTCCTTTCTCAGGGTCGGGTTCAGGTGGACCAGGATCAGCAGTCCGGTAAAGAGGACCGCCGGAATCGTTATGATCCGACCCCTGCCACTTTCATTGGAATGTACGGCCCTGGAAGATCGCCTGAATAATACTGGCCGCCAGGCCAGCAGAAACCAATAGAGTCCAGCAGCCAGGATCACGATCAGGAGATGTTTTCCAAGGGACCAGAAATTCTGGAGGATAAACTCGGAACTCTCTCCAGGGTTGGTATTAAAGATCGCTTCCACCACAATAATATCATTCTGGGCGACCCCGAAAACGTCCCGCAGAAATGAATGAAAACCGTTGATGACAAGGAAAAGGAACACAACCAGGAGGTTTAGCGATCTGCCGACCCTGCTCTCCCGGCCGTCTCTAAGTGTCCAGGTCGACAGTGCGAGGATGAACAGGGACCCCACCAGAGCTGATTTTATAGCCTGGAGAAAGTTTAACCAGTCCATCGCCCAATAAAGGGTGAGGATTAACAACCAGCCCAAAACACGAATGAATAGCAGCATCGAAGATCTCCGAAAGTAGATAAAAACCTAATCCTGATATCGGCTGCACCATACCCAATACAGCCGATGTGGTCAACGGAATGTAGGATTCTCGTACGTGCGTCTTTGAACCAGGTCTTGTCTCGTACGTCCGTGTATCCGGGGGTCTGTTCGTCCGTAAGGCCGTATATCCGTGAGTCCGTGGATCCGTAAGACCGTATGTTCTGAATCCGTGGGGTCCATGGTCTGTAAAGCCCTAGGTCCGTGCGTCCGTTGGGCGTGGATCCGTGGGTCCGTAGGTCCAAAAATAATGTATTGTACTTGAGTTCTTACGGAATTACGGAATCGGTCACACTGCCTCTCCTCCTTGACGTAATTAGCTCCAATGGGCATTCTTGATACCAAACCACTTCAAAAGGGAGGAAGCAATACAATGATCAACAAAGATAGGGACATCGAATACCAGTCTCATGAGGAAGCGCTTGAATTTCAGATAAAGCGTATCCGGGAACTCATGACGGGAGACTGGCAGAAAGCGACCGGTTTTGTGAACAGATTAAAGGAAGCCGGTGTCACTCCTGAAGAGCTCAAAACAGCTGATGACATTCGCAAATTCCCGATCCTCAGGAAGTCGGAGATGACTGGCATCCAGGGAGCCGATCCTCCCTTCGGCAGCCTGATAACCGTTTCCCCAGGCCAATTAAGGAGGATCTATTCCTCACCCGGCCCCATCTACGTTCCGGACGGCCGCCTTCAGTCCTACTACCGATGGGAACGGGCCTTTGCAGCCTGTGGAATAACCGGAGGGGACATCGTCCTGAACTGTTTCAACTACCACCTGACCCCCGCCGGAGCCATGTTCGAGGAGGCAGCCGGTAACATGGGGTGCGCTGTGATCCCGGCTGGTATCGGTAACACCGAGATCCAGGTCAAGGAAGCGGCTCATTTCAAAGCCAACGTCTATGTGGGCCTGCCGTCATATCTAACGGTTCTCATCGAAAAGGCCGCGGAGGTCGACGTGACCATGGTACTGGAAAAAGCGTTCGTAATTGCCGAAAAACTTCCCGAGAGCCTGCGCACCAATTTCCAGAACAACCACGGAATCAAAGTACGTCAAGCCTACGGGACTGCCGAGGTTGGCGCCATTGCCTACGAATGTGAAGAAGGTCATGGGCTGCACTTCGACCCATCTGTCCTCCTGGAGATCCTCGACCCTGAAACCGCTGAACCAGTTAAACCTGGTGAGCCAGGAGAGGTGATCGTGACGGTCATCAACCCCATAAACACTCTTCTTCGTTTCGCCACCGGGGATCTGTCCTCGGCGGTATACGACGAATGTCCGTGCGGCCGCAAAAGCCCACGCCTTACCGGGATTCTCGGCAGGGTGGACCAGGTGATCAAGGTCAGGGGGCTGTTCGTACACCCGGGACAACTTTCCGAGGTCATGTCCAAAATTACCGAAGTGGATCGCTTCCGGGGCGTCATCACGCGGGAACGGGCCATGGACGATCTGACCGTTGAAGTCGAAAGCAGCCAGTCCCTGGCTGCTAATACTCTACAGAGCTTCGCGAAGAGGCTCAAAGATGTCCTGAAACTGAGCCTCGCGGTTGTCCAGGTGGAACCGGGAACGATCCCGGAGGGCGCCGAGCCCCTGGATGACCGGAGGAAGTGGGA
>JALHUC010000133.1 GCA_022865845.1 bacterium
CTTGTCACGGCATAGCCGATTTGTGAGGGCAAAGCCATTGGCGACGCCCCAAGGCGACGACGGAAGCTGAAAGCAAAGACGGAAGTTTATCCTGAGGAACACCGTAGGTGTGACGAAGGGAATCCTGCATCGCCGGTAATTTCGATAGATTCCACATACCTGTGTTGGTTCCCTACTCTCTGCTTATGAATTCTGGATTCCCTTTGATCCAATGTTTTGCTATCGTTCCGTCTGACTACTGACTACTGACTACTGACTACGGACTACTGACTACAGAGGACTAATAAATGGCCAAACTCATCGTCATGTTCAAGGATCAGACCCTACGCGAAGTTCATGTGGGCAACGAAACCATCAAGATCGGACGGGATTCATCGAACCACATCCATCTGGAAAACCCGGCAGTATCCCGGTTCCACGCAGAGATCTACCGACAAGGCTTCCCCTTCTTTGTGGAGGACAAAAAGAGCACCAACGGGGTTCATGTCAACGATGTGCTGATCAACTGGAAAAGCGGCATCAAGGATGGCGACAGGATAACCATCGGGAAACACACGCTGGTTTTCAGGGAGGAATCGACGGATCATCCCGACCTTCACCAGGTGAGCCTTACCGATATCGATGGCACCATCGCTCTGGACGGCGGCAAGTTGGGGAAGAAGAAGTAAAATGAGTGTTTAGTATTCAGGGTCTGGTGTCTAGAAGAAGAATGTAGAATGCAGAATGCGGAACGTAGAATAATGAGGTCGCATTACATGCCAACATCGACTTAAGGCGGTTTTGACAGGGATACAGGGGCTACAGGGGCTACAGGGGGTAAAACAATAATTAAGGTATGGCTATAACATCGGGATTGCTTCGGCGCGGGATCTGCCTCGCAATGACACCATTGGACCTTGGGCCTTAGACCTTAGACTATCCTGTTTCCCATCCCTTTAATCCCCTTCATCCCTGTTAGAGATGATTTGCTGTATTTGATTTAAAGATCTGGAATTTGGATTTTGGAATCTGGAATCATGGCGGATAAAGACGAGACAATGATCCAGAAAAAACTGACCAAGACTGAGGCCAAGACTGCCAAGGAAACACCAGTACCGGTTGATCAGCCTGCTGCCGATTCGGGTAGTGAGTCACCAGCAGAAAGGTCCGCGGCTGCCGCTGAAAAGCAACTTTCCCTCCATCGCTGGAAGGTGGTCTTTGCCGCGGTGGGCGCCCTCATTACACTGGTATCACTGATCGTACTGCTGGCCAATTCCTGAGAACTGATCGTGTATGCGTGGAGCGTGCGTGCGTGGGAGCGTACGATCTTTCTCATATACGCTTTACGCCCGTAGGCAATTACGAATCCCCCAAAACCCTAGACCTTGGATTCCTGCCCCATCTCCTTTACTGCGTTCTCTGCGCCTCTAGCGACCGAAGGGAGCGGGCGAGAGAAAGCCCTTATCGCTTCTAAATGTACAGCGCTGTATCTCCTTATTCCTGTTTTCTTGTTTTCAGCCCACGCACCAGGATATAGCATCCGATCCCGAATACGATCATCGAAAAGTACTGTCCCGGCGTTAGTCCCCAGTACAGGCGGTCGTCCACCCGCAGACTGTCGAGAAAAAAACGTACTGATGAGTACAGAAGGAATATGAGCGCGATGGGGAACCCCCGAAAAGGTTTATAGTTCCTCAGGCCGTATAATATTATTGCCAGTACGAGAGTCCAGAGCATCTCATAAAAACCCAGGTTATGCCGTACGACGCCCTTCATGTCCGCCATGCCCAGGACAAAGCTTGTAACGCGGCCGGGGTGGTCAAAGGCGATAGTGCAGCCGAGCCTGGCGATGGCCCACGCAGGAACAACTCCGTAAAGAAGGGCCTCGAGATAGGGAAAAGAGGCGGTGTTGCTTTTCCTGAGATAGATCCATGCGCCCAAAGCCCCCCCGAAAAAACCGCCGTACGAGGAGATACCTCTCCAGATCATGAGCAGGATGAGGGGGTTTTCTTTGACAAGAGGGTAGTTGTAAAAAAATGCCCAGAAAAAGTGTGATATGGCGAACCCGATAACAACCGCCCAGATGCCCGTGGTGCCCATGATCTCGGTGTCCAGCCCGGTTCTTTGCGCTCGCCGCAGGGTGAGATGATAGCCAACAATCAGTGCCAGAGCCACGATAGCCCCGAAGGGATGGATCTGCAACGGGCCGAAGATCTTTATGGAAGGTATGGAGAGGTTGGGGATCATAAGTTCTCCGTGCACAGGTGCACCAGTGCACTAGTGCACATTAGATTTCTTCTTCGCTTTCCAGTCGCTCCAGTCGCTCGTCCACCTCCCTCATAAGTTCATCAGCTGCGTCGTGAGAGAGGTCGCCCTGGATCATCATCTCGTAGAGGGTGCTCTTTTGAAGGGTGAGGGTCGCCTGTCTTGTCCTGTTCTCCCAGGAGTGCTGTACATCCGGGTGTGCCCCCAACTCTTCGATCTGGAACTGGATGATCTTCAGCTCCTCCTCCAGTTCGCTGGCCACACGGTCGTAGATTTTTTTAGTCACTCTCCCGGAGTTGAGCTTGTTCTTCAGTTCATCCAGCGCTCGCCTGATCGCCACCGACCGTGCCACCGCACGCTCATACTGTTCCTCTTCCTCCACCCGACCTCCAAGCCCCAACGCTCTGGCCAGGGGTGACACGGTAAGGCCCTGGACAGTCAGAGACAGGAACACAATGCCGAAAACCAGATTGACTATGAAGGTTCTCTCCGGCATTTCCGGCAGGCCGAGAGCAAGGGCAACAGGGATCGATCCGTGGATGCCGCCCCAATTGATCACGTGCAGCCACCTCGATGGCAGCCGTTCTCCGGAAAGGTTGAGGAGGAGAAGGGTAGGATAGCAGGCCGCGGCCCTGGCAAGGGTGACAATGGCAAAACCACCCAATATGAAAGGCCAGATTGCCCAGAGCTCAAGTATGTGGATCTGGGTGCCTATCATCAGGAAGATGAGGGAGTTGATAATGAAAGCCGCGATCTCCCAGAAGTTCTTGATCGCGAGCCGGGTCGTGGGGCTCATGGCAAGTCTTGCCCCCTGGTTACCTATGAGGACTCCTGCGGCTACCACTGCCATGACACCGGAAACATGAAAAGTGTGTTCCGCTACGATAAAGGCTCCAAAAGCCAGGAGCAGGGTGATGAGCACCTCCAGGACGTGGTCGTCCAGGCGCTTAAGGAGAAGAAACGCCAGGTAACCTAGGGCCAATCCGGTAAGGAGTCCACCTACCACAACCTTCAGGAAGAGAAGGATGGATGCAGTGACGTTTAGAGATCCAGAGGTAACGATGCCTACAATAACGCTGTAAAGGACAATGCCGGTACCGTCGTTGAAGACCGACTCTCCCTCCACGATCATGGACAGACGCTTGGAGACGCCCAGCTTTTTAAAAAGAGCCAACACCGATATGGGGTC
>JALHUC010000134.1 GCA_022865845.1 bacterium
AAGATAGCCGGTGGCGCTGATATGTTCGCCGGTCAATTCATGGGATCAGACAGGTGCATTGGTGCCAGGAATATACTTGCAGCTCGAAAGGCCCTCGATAAATTCGGCATCCGCCTTGTTGCCCAGGATGTAGGGGGTACTGCGGGGCGAACAGTGGAATTTGCTACTGAAAGTGGGCTCCTTGTGGTACGTACCTTGCGGGGAGAGGTGAAGCAGCTGTGAAGGCAGGGTCTGGTATCTAGTGTCTGGTGTCTGGAAAGATCAGAACCAGGAACACAGAACGTAGAACACAGAATAGGATTAAGAACTGGTAACTGTTAACTGCCAGCTATTAATTGTTTCCTTCTTGGATTTTAGATCTTGGATCAGAGAACTTTTGAAATTAGAAATTTGAAATTATAGTAACGGACAAAAGGGGACTGAGACAGGAGAACTGGAATGAGCGGTGCGAAGTTGATCGATGGTAACGTGATAGCGGCAAAGGTATTGGAAGAGGTTTCGGTTGATACCGCGAAGTTCAGGAAAAGCCAGGGCCGCAGTCCCGGACTGGCTGTGGTTCTGGTGGGTGAGGATCCTGCAAGCTCGGTTTACGTGAGGATGAAGATCAGGGATTGCGGGAAGTGCGGTATTGAGTCGTTCTCGCACAAGCTTCCTGTTGAGACGACCACAGAGGAGCTTCTCGACCTGGTGGATACCCTCAATAGGGACCAGAACGTCGACGGTCTCCTTGTTCAACTGCCTTTGCCTGGACATATCAATACCAGGATGATCCTGGACCACATCGATCCTGCCAAGGATGTTGACGGTTTTAATCCGAAAAACGTTGGCAAGCTGGTCCGTGGAGACGAGGGAGTACTGGTACCCTGTACTCCTGCAGGGGTTATGCGCATGCTGGATGAGGAGGATGTTGATCCCAGGGGAAAGAACGCGGTTATTGTGGGCAGGAGCGATATCGTTGGCAAGCCGATGGCACTTATGCTTCTCCACCGGCATGCCACAGTGACGATATGTCATTCCCGTACGCAGGATCTTGCCCAGGTTTGCCGTACAGCGGATATCCTGGTTGCTGCAGTTGGCCAGCCTCTCATGATCAGGAAAGACTGGGTCAGGGAAGGGGCGGTTGTTATCGATGTGGGTATGAACTCCATTGGACCCGAGGATGCTCCCCAGCTTATTCTGAATGACCCAGCCAGGGTCGCTGATTTTGAAAAGAAGAATTACACCCTGGTGGGGGATGTTTCGCCAGACGTGGCCGAGGTTGCAAGTCTGATAACCCCTGTACCGGGAGGGGTAGGCCCCATGACCCGGGCCCTTTTGATGGCCAATACGATGAAAGCAGCCCAATGGAGAAAGGAATGAGACGCCCAAAGCCCAAAGCCCAGTGCCCAAAGAGAGATCAGAACAAAGTCTCCTTACCTCATCGAAAATACTCGGTGAACTTTTCTTTGGACTTTGGACTTTGGACTTTGGACTGAATTTAACATGGATCGCAAACAACTATTAGACATATTAAAACGCATAGCTTCCGGAGAGACATCGCCTGATGAAGGCCTTGCCGACCTGGTGGATTTCCCTTCGGCCAGGATGGAATACGCGCATCTGGATACCCACCGCCACTTGCGGCGCGGTATCCCCGAAACCGTTTTCGGGCAGGGCAAAACATCAGAGCAGATACTTGGTATCGTTGAAAGGTTGTCGGGCAACGGCGATCCGGTCCTGGTAACAAGGGTTTCAGAGGAGGCGGCTGCCCTGGTGGTGGCCCGATGGCCTGAAGCTGATCATGATCCCCAGTCCCGAACCCTCCACTTGGGTTCACTTACTCCGACAGGGGGAAGTCCGCTCCTTATTATTGCGGCCGGGACTTCAGACCTGCCTGTGGCGGAAGAGGCGGCGAGAACAGCTGTTTTCCTGGGCCGGGATGTACTTCGAGCTTACGATGTGGGTGTGGCGGGCCTCCACAGACTCGCCACACATAGCAATGAGATGAGCAACGCTGGGGCCATCGTTGTAGTGGCAGGCATGGAAGGCGCCCTTCCGGGTGTCGTGGCAGGTCTTGTGTCCGTTCCCGTCATAGGGGTTCCAACCAGTATCGGCTACGGTGCGTCTCTGGGCGGGTTTACTCCTTTGCTCACCATGCTTGCATCCTGCGCCTGCGGCCTTACCGTCGTCAATATAGACAACGGTTACGGGGCGGCAGTAGCGGCGCATATGATCCTGGGAACTAAGGATCAATGAGACACGGAGACGCGGAGACACGGGGACACGGAGGAAATAGAACGCAGAACACAGGACGCAGAACGCAGGAGAAGATCAAAATCCAATAGTGCATGAGTGCACCGGTACACAGACCTGATCTTGATTAATTTTGAGATCTGAGATTTGAGATCTGAGATTCAAACCTATGGTGACAAGAAAAGTGAGAATATGTTGAAGACTTCCGGTAATAGCATCCTCTACATTGACCCCTTTTCCGGCGTGTCCGGTGACATGCTCCTCGGGGCCTTTCTTTCACTGGGAGTTCCATTGGAAGTGATCTCCGATGCGGTTGAATCTGTCATACCGGGAGAGGTGGAGCTTTCGGCACTTCCGGTCACACGGTCCGGCCTGGCAGGT
>JALHUC010000135.1 GCA_022865845.1 bacterium
CTATGTCCGTCCAAGCGGCGGATCGGCTGAAGCTGTCCTCCACAACAAGCACCGACAACACGGGACTGTTGGCCTACCTGCTGCCGAAATTCGAAGCCCAGACCGGCCTTAAGGTGGATGTCATCGCCGTGGGGACTGGCAAGGCACTGAAACTTGCCGAGAACGGTGATGTGGACGTCACACTGGTTCACGCACCGGCCAAGGAGATCAAATTTGTGGAGGATGGTCACGGAGTGAACCGTCGAGAGGTGATGGCTAACTATTTCATCATCGTCGGTCCCCAAAGCGACCCGGCCGGAGTCAAGTCAGCCGGAAGCGCCGAGGAGGCGTTTAAAAAGATCGCCGGGAGTGGATCGGCCTTTGTTTCCAGAGGCGACGACTCAGGAACTCACACCAAAGAGAGAAACATCTGGAAATCCGTATTAGGCAGCGTTCCCGAGGGCAAAAGCTGGTATCTGGAATCCGGTAAGGGGATGGGAGAGACCCTCACCATCGCAGATGAGAAACTCGGGTACACCCTCTCTGATTCCGGCAGCTACCTGAAATATTCCGCCAAGGTGGACCTGAAGATGCTCTTCGCAAGGCCTTCGGATTCACTCTACAACCCTTACGGGATCATAGCTGTCAACCCTCAAAGACATTCCCACGTGGATTACGATGGAGCCATGAAGCTCATCA
Organism: bacterium; assembly: GCA_022865845.1. GTDB lineage: Bacteria > BMS3Abin14 > BMS3Abin14 > BMS3Abin14 > BMS3Abin14 > JALHUC01. The sequence continues at coordinate 679 of JALHUC010000135.1, forward strand.
CGTTCATGACCTCTCCCGAGGGACAGATGCTCATAGGGGAGTTTGAAGATAAATTTGGAAATAAATTGTTTGTTCCGATTGCGGGGAAGTGAAAAGGAGGAGGAAGGAAGAAGGAGGAAGGCAGGCTTAGACTATGAAGAGCGGACTTTCTGGACATAGGAACCTAGAAGCCCTTTTACTTCCTGAAGGTCATCCTGGATCCGGCCAGGGTCTCCTAAACCAAGGTCCCTAACTAAAATCAGATAGTAACGGCATTCTTCCAGAGATCCCTGGGCGATATTGTAGTACCTGGCTTTTTCAGGTTTTGATCTCTTTTTGAAACCCTCGGCAATGTTAGCTGGCACTGAAACTGCTGCGCGCTTCAACTGGGAGGAAAGACCATAAGTTTCGGATTTTGGAAAGGTTGATGTTAAGCGATAAATGGAGAGAACTACCTTGTGGGCTTTCTGCCATACAATCAGATCTTCAAAATCTTTCGCAGGTGGCAGCACAATAAACCTCCAGCTGATTAGTAAATAGGGGAAATCATGGCAAATACTGTTCTCAAAATAACTATGCAAATCTATTGCCAGGTAGATTCCTCCTCCCTCCTTCCTCCTTCCTCCTTCTCTTGAGGGCTTGTTATGGAATATTTTTACGAAGCCCTCAAGAATGCCTTTCGGCTCATTTTCACCCTCGACAGCGAGGTCGTAACCATAACCCTGCTGTCTTTACGGGTTGCGGTGAGCGCAACCATTATCGCGGCGATCCTCGGGATCCCCCTCGCATACATCATTGCCACCCGGGAGTTTAAGGGCAAAGGCGCCCTTTTGACCCTATTCAATACGCTCATGGCCCTTCCCACCGTTGTGGTAGGACTCTTCTGCTATTCCTTCCTCTCCCGGAAGGGCCCCCTTGGA
>JALHUC010000136.1 GCA_022865845.1 bacterium
CGGTAATAGGTGGTGAACACCAGACCGTCATCCGCACCGCCAGCGCAATCGTCGTCCACCTCGTTGCACACCTCGGTGGCCCCCGGATTGACTGCTATGTCCCCGTCATCACAGTCGGTGCTGTCAGCCACGTAGCCGGAGGATGGTGAACCGAGACATGTGTCCTCGGTCAGGGACGTGGTCCCGTAGGTGTCGGTGTCAACATCACGGTAATAGGTGGTGAACACCAGACCGTCGTCCACACCGCCAGCGCAATCGTCATCTATATCGTTGCATACTTCTGATGCTCCCGGGTTGATCTGGATATCACCGTCGTTGCAATCGGTGAAATCAACCGTGTAACCTACCCCGGGATGGGTCTCCTGATCGATCACATCATAGGCATCACCATAGGTGTCGTCGTCCCCATCGCTGTACCAGGGCCAGTAACCGGAGGGTACTGTCGGGTTCAGATCCCCCAGGCTGACTCCCCCGGAAGGGGCGGTGAAGGTCGTATCCAGAAAGTTCACACCGCTTTTGACGACAGCAACACTATGGTCCCCTTCCTCCACATCCGCCTGAAAAGTCCCATCTAAGCCTGTTGTGGTGGTCACCGGTGTGCTGGTTATGGTTACAGTAGCAAAGGGGACCGGGTTATTACGGCTGTCGAGCACCGTACCGTTCACACTTACCGTGGCAGGAGTTGTCCCACCACTTCCTCCGCCACCTCCACAGGCGCCGATCGCAAGGGGAAGGCACAACAGAACGGCTAATACCAATGTATAACGCTTCATCTGCTCCTCCTTTGCCAATGAGGTTTCGAAGTATCAGCACACTCGAGAACCCCGACGTATAAGAACCACCTGTGTCGTCTTAAGGGCCCAAAACGCAAAAAACCCACGCACGAATACTACTGCGTAGGCTTACATGTTTTAATTGGGAAACTGGACAAGACGTTCCTCCCGCCCCCCCAGTTTTCATTCACACCAACCCAGGCGTTAGGAATTGTTACAATTTAACCACAAACGGTATTGGAATACAAGATTAGTGTGAAAAGTTTTGTGTGGAAAGCTGTACTTAACACGTAAACTGGTCGGGTTTGAGGCACAAGGACCTTCATGGGCAAGAGCAGGGGTTTTTGCCTAAACATCTCACCTAGCCGGAAATATTAAAATTCATATTCTGACACCTGTTATTGAAGATATTTCTCTACTTTTGCTTCAACTTTTACTGCATTTTACAACACTTGATACACCCAGATGTCGTGGACCACTTCCTGCTCCTTCTCGGCAAAAGACTGATGGCCCTTCTTTTCCAACAGTTCCCACTTGCCGTCCGCATCCAACCCTCTGGTAATGTCCTCGAACCCCATGGATTCGTAAGCATCTGTTCTAAGGGAATACAAAAGGTGTCCCCCGGGCTTCGTCACGCGGACCAACTCATTCAGGGACTTGGCGGGAGCATGGCTGAATGTGAGGACACCCGAACAGACGACAGCGTCGAAGGAGTCGTCGGGAAAGTTCAATGTCTCCGCCAGGTCCATCTGGTGAAACTCTCCATAGACGCTTTTTTCCCGGGCTTTATTAAGCATCTCATTGGACAGATCTATAGCTACCAGGTCACTATAGCCCAACGCTCCGAGATATCGCCCCACCAGGCCTGTCCCGGCTCCTGCATCCAGAACCCTGCTGCTTCTGGGAGTCAAGTGGGATAGCTCCTCCGCGATCAGCTGGGGGATCTGCCAACCGTAGTCCTCTTCCAGTTCCTGATCATAACTTTCCGCCCACTCATCGTACCGCTCAGCCAGCTCCTCATTATCTTTTGAGGAGTAGATCCATTTGAGTCTGTCTTCCTTCGACATAGCTTCTCCTTGTTGTCAATTTTTACCAATTTAACACGTTTTGCGATTTATTTCCAGGGATCCCCTGGTGGAAGGGGCGTGGGAAAACTTTCGGTTTGGTAACTGAGCGACTTGGAAAAAATGCGGAGAAATAGTCCAGAGTCTAGCGTCCAGGGTCAAGAGGTGTCATTGCGAGCCCTAAAATAGTTCCGTTCCTTATTCTTCCTCCCCCTACTTGGCACGGCGTAGCTTGATGCGAAGACGGCTGAGGGGGGAGGACTGAGGTGGGGGTGGCTGGAATTTACCCATGCGACCTGTCGCGGCGAAGTAATGCCGTAGGCATAACGAAGACGGAAGCAATCCCGACTGCTAAAAAGGCGACTCGAGCTTTAACGCAGAGGCCGCAGCGCAGCCATTTCCAGGCTGCGCCCAGCGCCCGGTGCCGGAGTATGAATTTTAGTATATCGCACTAACTCCACCTGTAATGCTAAGATTCAAACTCTGCCACCGTTTAATTCAATATCTCGAGGACCATATATGACAAGCGCGATCCACGACAGCGAACGACTCATCCAGGCGATCCGGGAACAGTACGTTCTGGATTGGCACGGGATCCACGGTTGGGATCACTGGATAAAGGTCTATGAGAACGGACTGCTTCTTGCCCTGGAGAACGGAGCTTACCCTGGCATTATTGAGCTATTTGCTCTACTGCACGACAGCTGCCGGCTCAACGATGGTCACGATCCAGGGCATGGACCAAGAGCCGC
>JALHUC010000137.1 GCA_022865845.1 bacterium
AACCTTTATGTATACTTTCGCCTTCACCCGCAACCGTCTGGCGTTCGGGGCCGCCAGCGCTATCATCATGTTCATGGCGGTCATGTCCATCATCGTGCCTTACCTTTATTCGGAGCTGAGGATGAAGCGCAATGGCTGAAAAATCTCTGGCAGTGGTCCCCAGGACCCCTGGCGTTGTCGCCGGCAGGATATTCATCTACACCTTGCTGGGCATTGCCGCCGTTTATTTTCTGCTGCCTTTCCTCGTTATGGTTATGACCTCTGTCAAAACGATGGAGGACATCAGAATGGGTACCTTGATCTCTCTGCCCCGGGAGATCAACTTTGATGCCTGGAGTGAGGCCTGGAGCTCTGCATGTATAGGCGTCAATTGCCAGGGTATCAGGGGCTATTTTCTCAACTCCATCAAGATGGTGATACCGGCTGTTTTCATCTCCACTGCCCTTGGTGCTGTCAACGGTTACGTCTTTTCCAAGTGGCGCTTCAAGGGGAGTGAAGTGATCTTCTCCATGCTCCTCATCGGTTGCTTCATCCCCTTTCAGGTGATCCTGCTCCCCATGGCCCTGACTCTGGGCAAACTCGGGATCGCGCAGAGCATCAACGGGCTTGTCCTGGTCCACGTTGTCTACGGCCTTGCCTTCACCACCCTCTTTTTCAGAAATTTCTACGTTTCCATACCTGATGATCTCGTCAGGGCGGCCCGCATCGACGGTGCCGGTTTTTTTCGTATCTTTTGGAGAATAATCCTGCCGGTGTCGGCGCCCATAATAGTGGTCACAGTGATCTGGCAGACCACACAGATATGGAACGATTTCCTCTTTGGAGTTGTTTTCAGCGGTGGCGATTCCCAGCCCGTTACGGTGGCACTGAACAACCTGGTGAACACATCCACTGGCGTGAAAAAATACAATGTGGATATGGCAGCCGCCATCATCGCCGCCTCGCCGACACTCCTCGTGTATATCCTTGCGGGGAAATACTTCCTGCGAGGGCTGACAGCAGGGTCGGTCAAGGGCTAGGCTACTTTCCAGGAGATAGAACGGGGAGGCTATGTGTCATCACTGACGATCAAAGGTGTGTACAAATCCTTCGGGCAGGTCGAGGTCCTGAAGGATATCTCTCTGGACATCCAGTCCGGAGAGTTCCTGGTCCTGGTGGGGCCTTCAGGGTGCGGAAAATCGACACTGCTCAACCTCATCGCCGGCCTGGAAACGGTCACCCGGGGGGAGATCTTTATCAGGGACCAGATGGTGAACGGTGTCAGCCCCAAGGATCGGGATATTGCCATGGTGTTCCAGACCTATGCCCTGTATCCCAGCATGAGTGTGCGAAAGAACATCTCCTTCGGGCTGGAGATGAGGAAGATCCCCAAAGATGAGATCAAAAAAATAGTGGAGAAGGTGGCGGGCATCCTGCAGATCGAGGAACTGCTGAACAGAAAACCGGCACAGCTTTCCGGGGGACAGCGGCAGCGGGTTGCCATGGGCAGGGCCCTGGCGCGCAGCCCGTCCATATTTCTTTTCGATGAACCCCTCAGCAACCTGGACGCCAAGCTCAGGGTGGAGATGCGCACGGAGATCAAGCTGCTCCACCATCGTCTCGGCGTGACTACCGTTTACGTCACCCACGACCAGATCGAGGCCATGACCCTGGCTGACCGCATCGCCATCATGAAGGATGGGACGATCCAGCAGTTCGATACCCCCAGGAACGTCTACAAGAATCCCGCGAACCTTTTCGTGGGCGGATTCATAGGATCGCCGGCCATGAATTTTATCCCCACTCAAGTAGTTCAGGTCGGGGACGGGCAAGGGGTCGTTCTGGATGTGGATGGAGGCCAAAGCTATACTCTTCCTGCCTCCCCAGGGAACGGTGCGCTGGCTCAGTGGGTGGGCCGGGAGGTCCTTTTCGGTCTCAGACCCGAGTATCTGTCCGATTCTCTTCCCGACCAGGATGAAGAGCCCCAGGTCCATGAGCTGGAGTGCCGGGTGACGGTGGTGGAGCCGACAGGCGCTGATACCATCGTTTTCGTCAATATCAACGGCGTGAAAACAACCTGCCGCGTTCACCCGGACAGTGCCGGAAAGCCGGGTGAGACCATGAGATTGGTCACCGACATGACCAAGGTCTTCTTCTTCGATCCGGATACGGGGGAGCGTATCTGAAGGAAGCCCAAAGGCCAATGTCCAAGGGAGGGTCGGTGAACGATTATTGGTAAAGGCCAATTGAGAATTGCTGATCCTGTTTGCGCAAAGCTGAATCCCGAATTCTGAATGTTTAATCCTGAATCCTGAATGCTCAATTCTCAACACTCGCCCATTGCCTGGTTCCCGTTGGACTTTGGACATTGGACGTTGGACAACTTTCCCCCAGACACCAGACGCTAGACGCTGAATTTCTCTTTCCATACCTTGAGAACCTTGTCGATCTCCGCGTCCCTTGCCGGGTCCACGACCTTCCGGACCGGGTCTTCCTCGAACCACTCCAGGGACCTGCGGATCCCCTCCTGGAATGGGATCAGTGCGGAAAAACCCGGGACAAAGCGTTTTATCTTCGTGTTGTCGAAAACCATGCTGTAGCCCTTGTCTCCCAACAGGCCCTCTCCCAGCGACGGGCTGATCTGGTTGACCACCGTGGAGGGTATGTGAACGATGTCCGCCTCTACGCCCAAGGCCTCTCCGATAATTCCGTAGTAAGCGTCCCAGGTCCTGGCCTCGTCCGAGGTGATATGGAAGATCTCCCCAATGGCATCCGGGTTGCCGAGCAGGCCTGTGAACCCTCTGGCAAAGTCGTCGCTGTGGGTTAGGGTCCAGAGGGCCTGGCCGTCACCGGGTGAAATGATCGCTTTGCCGTCCAGCAGCCTTTGGGCGATTGTGAAATCTCTGGAGCCGATAGGGGTTGGTATCCAGCCGTCGTCGTAGGTATGGGAGGGCCGGACGATGGTCGCCGGGAAACCGTTTTTGCTGTGGCCCTCAAGAATAAGCGCCTCACAGGCGATCTTGTTTTGGGCATAGGACCAGTAAGGATTCCCGACGGGAGTTTCCTCTGTGACGATCCAGTGAGGTGGGGGTTTGAGATAGACTGAGGCGGAGCTGATGAAGATGTAGTGCGACGTCAACGGCTCCAATAGTTCCATGTCCTGCCGTACGTGATCAGGTTCGAAGGCGACCCAATTGACGACGCAATCGAAACGGTGAGCGGCAACGGCCTTTTTCACCTGCCGCGAATCCCTGATGTCCGCCTTCAGGGTTGTTACGCCCAGAGGCGCGCGGTCCGGGTGGTTCCCCCGGTTGAGGTGGAACAGTTCGTGTCCCTGCTCCAGCGCTTCCCGCGTGCAGGGTGTGGATATTATGCCAGTTCCGCCGACAAACAGGATGCGCATGGACTATCCTTTCCAGCCTCTCAGTCTGGATAGTGCACATGTGCACTGGTGCACTAGTGCACTGAACCCTTTAAACCGTTATTTCCACCCTGTTACCGTCCGGGTCCAGTACAACGCTTTCGTAGTAACCATCACCGGTGCGGCGTGGTTCATCAAATACGGTGTATCCCGCTTCCCGGAGTTGCTCCGTAAGGGAGTCGACCTTGATCTCCGATCCCGTAGAGAAGGCAATGTGGGCATATCCGGCAGGGGTTTTCGTTGGCTCCGGGGTTTGTTCAACTTCAAGGCCGGTCCGCATCAGCTCCAGACGGGCGCCCGAAGGGAAGGTTAAAAAGTATGATTCGAACCCCTTTACCTCGTTTGCGTACTTAGGCCCCGCTTCTGCCTGAAACCACTTGCAGTAAAATTCCTTCAGGGCCTGAAGGTCCTGGGTCCAGATGGCCACATGCTCTATGCGCATGGGTCTATTAAAGCACGAAACGGTCGGGAGTGCAGGGTAAAATCAGTTTCTAGTGTCTGGATTCTAGTGTCTTGGAACAGAATTTAGGATGTTGAACGCGGGATAAGATCCTAGGTCTGCTAACCGCGGAGGACGCGGAGGAGCGCAGAGAAGAGCAAGGCAAATTGGGGTTTAAACAAACAAAGCTCTTTAGTATTTAACTGAGGTCTCAGCGCCCCTGCCTGCCCTGAGTCCCGCCCTGGGCGGGATTGAAGGGCGAGAGACAGCCCTTACCGCCTTTAATGGAATTGTTCCTTCCCCTTGCATTTTGTTTTCCTCTGCGATGCGGCCTTCAGTCGGCCGCACTGCGTCCTCTGCGGTTAAACAGCTCTTACCGCTTTTTCCTGAAACGAAGAAAGGAGCCGTATGGCTCCTTTCTTTCGAGGTGTTGCTGATTTTTTATCTGATTTCCTGGGTAGCTCTTCCCCGCATGGCCCGGCTGACTTTCAGAAGACCACCAGCGAAAAGAGCTACAAACACGGTTGCGGCGCAAAAAATCATGGCGACTACGGACAACATTGTGATGAACTCTAACATTTTATTTTCCTCCTTGAGATAAGTTTACCTATTTAAATTAAACAGTTATTTAGGGCTCATATCTTTCGCTTCGCGATTGAAGATCCCCTTCTTCAGCCGAAGAAGCCCTCCGGACAGCAGAGCTACCAGGATAGTCGCGGCTACAAAAACCAGAGCGATTACAGTCATTGTCATCATGAATTCTGTCATTTTGTTTACCTCCTCAGCTTCAAGCTGTGTAATTTCG
>JALHUC010000138.1 GCA_022865845.1 bacterium
AGGTATCGCCGGGGTCAGAGGCCACACTCTCATAATCAACCTGCCGGGGAGCCCTAAAGCAGTTCGGGAGAGCATGGAGGTCCTTTTCGGCTTCCTCGAGCACCTGCTGTTAAAGATCAAAGGCGATCCATCGGAATGCGGCAATTAATGAGGCAGAACACAGAACCCAGAAAACAGAACACAGAAGATAGACACATCGCTGTCTTTAAGTATCCTTCTGCGTTCTGCGTTCTGCGTTCTACATTCTGAATATTATGCACGGAATCTTCATAACATTTGAGGGCATCGAGGGGTCGGGGAAATCGACACTTATAAACAACGTGGCGGCCGCCTTGCGCCGGGCAGGACAAGACCCGCTCATTACAAGGGAACCGGGCGGAACATCCCTTGGTGTCGCACTGCGAAAGGTCCTTTTAAACCCCGAAATGGAGAAACTCGGATCCATGGCTGAACTCATGCTATTTGCCGCTGACCGCGCTCAACACGTATCCCAGGTCATCCTCCCCGCTCTTGAAGCAGGGCAGATCGTGTTGTGCGACAGGTACTCGGACGCCACCATCGCCTACCAGGGCCACGGCAGAGGGATCCCTCTTGATGTGATCACCGCCATTGACAACTATGCCAGGAGCGAGGCTATACCGCACATGACGATACTGCTGGACCTCCCAGCCGAGACAGGGTTGACACGGGCAAGGACCAGGAACAAAAAATCCATGGATAGCTCCGAATCGAGGATCGATGAAGAGGAGATGGCCTTTCACCAAAGAGTGCGGGAAGGCTACCTCATGCTCGCGGACCAGGAGCCGGATCGGTTCCTTGTTTTAGATGCCCGGGAAAAACCGGACCGAATGGCAGGACTTGTAATGGATGGATTCCGATCGAGGTTTCCTGATGCTGTTTGATTTGATCAGGTCCCAGGAAGGGCCGGTATCCATACTGAAGAAAGCCCTCGATCACGGGAGGGTCCCGACGGCCTATCTCTTCACGGGACCACCAGGGTGCGGGAGGATGATGGCAGCTCTGGCCACCGCGGCCAGTCTCAACTGCCAATCGGGGGCAATAGCGTGTGGATCGTGCTCATCCTGTCTTCTGTATTCCGCCGGCAACCACCCGGATCTGAACCTCATCGGACTGCCGGAGGGGAAACGCCAGATCGTTATCGAGCAGATCCGCGAACAGATCCTCGCGCGGGCTTATCTGAAACCGATGAGCGGCGAAACATCCACTTTCATTGTTCAGGACGCGCATCTCATGAATATGAACGCTTCCAACGCCTTTTTAAAGACGCTGGAGGAGCCGCCGGCGACATCCCATTTCATCCTCATCGCCACTGACCGGGACTCGGTCCTGCCCACGATCTCTTCCAGGTGTCAGACACTGGCCTTTTCTCCCCTGCCCCGGCAGGTCGTTGAGGACATCCTGGTGAAAGAAGGCATCCAAAAGGCCGAAGCGTCGCTCCTGGCAGCCATGGCAAAGGGAAGTGTGAAAAATGCCCTTGTGTACCAATCCACCGGAGCCCTGGAGGATCTGGCCGGAGAGTTTGAGCCCCTTTCCTCCCTGCACAACTATGGAGTGGGGCAGCTGCTGGATCTGGCGCAGCGATGGGGTCGGAACCGGCAGGACGCTCTCGGTGTTCTGGAGTTCATGGCCCAGTGGTATCGGGACATGATGATACTGTTCGAGGGGGCCCCGGAGGATCAAGTGATCCACGTTGCCCACATACAGGAACTCAAAAAAGGAGCCGACAGGATCGGAGGGGTGAATCTGGCCTCGATCCTCGAATCGGTGGAAGATGCGCGAGAAGCTATTGAAGCCAACACTAACGTACAACTGACCCTCGACACCCTGCTTCTCGGGGTTCGTAACCATACATTACCAACAGAAAAGAGTGCCTAGATGGATAACTCCAACGATAACGACAAAACAATAGACAACATAACCTCGACCCAAACGGACGTTCCCGATGCCAATGAGCAAATACAGCCGGAGCGTGTCTTGGAACCTGCGGACATCGGGGAGGACACAGACAAGGACATCGCAAGGGACGAAGAAGAGTCTGTGCCCGAGGAGTCAGGGTCCGAAGAATCCGTGGAGCCCTCACAGGATCCGCTCCATGAGCCATCACAACCGGAGCGTATCATGGAATCTGCGGACACCGGGGAGGACACAGTCAAGGACATCGCAAGAGACGAAGAAGAGTCTGTGCCCGAGGAGTCAGGGTCCGAAGAGTCCGTGGAGCCCTCACAGGATCCGGTCCATGAGCCATCACAACCGGAGCGTATCATGGAATCTGCCGACACCGGGGAGGACACAGACAAGGACATCCCAAGGGACGATGAAGAGTCTGTGGCCGCGGAGTCCGGGGCCGAAGAGTCCGTGGAGCCCTCACAGGATCCGGTCCAGGAACTATCACCAGATGAGGTGAGGACAGCCCTGGTGGCGATCCGTGGTCAGAACCGGTCCGCCCATTTCAACGCCGGGGAGCACACCCTCAAGCAGGGTGATGAGGTGGTAATACAGACCGAACATGGGAAGGCCATCGGCACCGTCCTGGAACCCCCTGTACTTCTAAAGTGCCGAGGCTGCAAACAACTGACAATACTAAGAAAAGCCACCCCTGAAGAGATCAGCAAAGATGCAGAGAACCGGGAGCTTGAAAAGAAAGCCTCCGAGTACTGCACCAAAACTATCGAGGAGTGGGAGATCCCCATGCGTCTGGTCCAGGTGGAGTTCCTCCTGGACCGCTCCAAGGCTGTCTTTTACTTCACCGCCGAAAAAAGAGTGGATTTCAGAGAGCTCGTACGAACCCTTGCCCGTGAATTCTCTACACGTATCGAGATGAAACAGATAGGGATACGGGACGAAGCCAGACTCCTTGGAGGAATAGGACCATGCGGCATGGCCTTTTGCTGCAGCACTTTTCTCAAGGAGTTCGCTCCCATATCTGTAAAGATGGCCAAAGAACAGAACGTCATATTAAACCCCAGCAAGATCTCAGGAGGATGCGGCCGTCTGCTTTGCTGTCTCAACTATGAATACGAACAGTACAGGGAGGCTTCCCGAGGCGTGCCGAAGATAGGCAAGAAGGTCAACCTTCCTGAGGGGGCAGGTAAGGTCCGATCAGTGGATATATTCAGCCGGACTGTGACCATCGACATGACCGATGCCAAACCGTTAGTGATCGACATCGATGAGCTGCGGGAGAAAATGAAATGAGCGAAAACACCTTCTACGTGACAACACCCATCTACTACGTTAACGACATACCCCACATCGGGCACGTTTACACCACCGTGGCGGCAGATGTGATATCCCGTTATATGAGAATGTCCGGGCGCAAAGTCATGTTCCTTACCGGAACAGACGAACACGGCCAGAAGGTGGAACAGGCCGCCCGGGACAGGGGTAAAACACCCCAGGAGCATTGTGACGAGATGGTGGTTCGCTTCAAGGACCTCTGGCGTCGCTTTAACATCTCCAACGATGACTTCATCCGCACCACCGAGGAACGCCATATCAAGGTGGTACAACATTTTCTTCAGAAACTCTTCGACAGTGGTGACATCTTCAAGAGCTCCTACTCGGGTTGGTACTGCGTTCCCGATGAACGGTTCTGGACCGAGAAAGACCTGGATGACGGCCACTGTCCGGATTGCGGTCGGGAAGTTGTCCAATTAGAGGAGAGCAACTATTTCTTTAAAATGAGCAAATATCAGGATTGGCTCATCAAGCACATCGAGGACAACGCCAATTTTATAAGACCTGAGACGCGCCGTAACGAGATGCTGGGGTTCCTCCGCAACCCTCTGGAGGACCTCTGTATCAGCCGACCCAAAAGCCGCCTGAACTGGGGTGTGGAAATCCCCTTCGACACCGATTACGTCACCTACGTATGGTTCGATGCCCTCATCAACTACGTCACCTCACCCGGATATACGACAGACGATGAGAGGTTCGCGGCGTTCTGGCCCAACTGCACCCATCTCATTGGGAAGGACATTCTGACGACCCACACCATTTACTGGCCCACAATGCTCAAAGGTGAGGGACTCGCCCCTCCCGCGAGGGTGTTTGCCCACGGATGGTGGACCATCGAGGGGCACAAGATGTCCAAGTCGGTGGGCAACGTGGTGGAACCGAACATGCTTCTGGACAAGTACGGAGCAGATGCCATCCGGTATTTCCTCCTGCGGGAGGTTCCCTTCGGGCTGGATGGCGATTTTTCCCACTCGGCTTTGGTGGGACGGATCAACTCGGACCTCGCCAACGACATCGGGAACCTTCTCCAACGCTCTCTCGGGATGCTGGAAAAATACAGGGATGGCGTGATCCCCCCCGCACCGGACGATTCTGAAATGGGAGACCTTTCCATGGAGTTCGTTAAGGCTTCCCACAAGGCAGTGAATGAACTGGACGAGCACATGGCAGTTCTGTCTTTCGACCGCGCCCTGAAGGCGGTGTGGGAGTTCATCGGAGCGGCCAACAAATATATTGACTCGGCCGCGCCGTGGACACTTGCCAAGGAGGGTAAGGAAGCCAAGCTGGATTCAGTGATGTACACCCTCTTCGAGGCTATCCGTCAGGTGGCCGTAATGATAAACCCGTTCATGCCGGAGACAGGACAGAAAATGTTCCGGCAGCTGGGAATCACCCAGAAAAAAGAACTTCACACGTTCACCTCCCTTGAAATTTGGGGCGGGTTGCCTGGGGGTACAAAGACCTTCAGGGGGCCGGCTCTGTTTCCGAGGATTGAGGAAGTGCAGGAAGTTGATGTTAAAGAGGACAAGAAGGATGAAGGGGGAAGGATGAAGGAGGAACCACAAAAGACCGCCAACGTTATTGGTATCGAGGATTTCGCCAAAGTCGAGCTCGTCACCGGGAAGGTTCTTGAAGCCGAGGCCGTACCGAAATCCAAGAAGCTCATACGTATGATCGTTGACACGGGAGAAAAACGCCAGATCGTTGCCGGTATCGCCGAATATTATGAGCCGGATGATCTTGTGGGAAGAACGATAGCCGTGGTGGGGAACCTTGCACCGGCCAAACTCATGGGTGTCGAATCCAACGGAATGCTGTTGGCCGCCCACGACGATAACGGCCTCGCCCTTGTGACCTTTGATAAGGAAGTTGGGGTGGGGGTACGTATTAAATGAGAATGTAGAATGCAGAACGCAGAACGCAGAATAAAAGCACATGGGTTTTGTTTTCATCTAACCTGCATTGCTGTTTCCCCTTCTACGTTCTACATTCTACGTTCTACATTCTGATACGGCCCTATGTCGAGCCTGATCGATCGATGGAACGAGCTTGCAGACCAACTTGAGATCCAGCTCCCAAGGAAATTCCTGGATATCATTGAAAAAGAACCACCCGACAATCTCCAGTGGCGGTTCCTCGATCCTGACACGGCTCGAAAATTTATGGCCGACCTCGATAGTCGCTTCAACTACCCCGGGCGGGAATGGAGGGGAATTCCCTTTGCGCGTTCCACCATTTCTGAAGATGTCGCTTGCTTCGACCTTACAACACCAACCGACCAGGAAGCCAGGGTCCTGCCCATCCGTGACTGGCATGGACCACGCTGGGAGTTTTCCGGAGAGAACAAGACTTTCGACCAGTGGCTCACCCAGGACTCAAAAGGACACCTGACCTGATGAAACAGTACCTTATAGATTCCCATGCCCACCTGGAGATGCGCCAGTTCAAGTCCGATCTGGAACAGGTCCTTGAAAAGGCACATGCCGCCGGTGTTATTCACATTGTCACAGTAGGCTCGACGCTGCCCGAAAGCAGAAGGGCCCTTAAGATAGCGGAAAAGTTCAGGGAGGTTTCCGCTGTTGTGGGGATCCACCCCCACGACGCCCAGGATATGGACGAACTTGCCATGGAAGAACTGGGAAAACTTGCCCGACGCAAAAGGGTCGTAGGGGTTGGTGAGACTGGTTTGGACTTTTTTCGGGACCGCTCGCCGCGGGAGCTCCAGGAGGAATCGTTCCGTGGGCACCTCGCACTGGCAAAGGAGACCGGACAGCCTGTGGTTATACACGTCCGTGACGCCTATTCCAGGGCCCTGCAGATCCTGGAGGAGGAGGGTCTGCCGGAAAGAGGAGGTGTGGTTCACTGTTTTTCCGGGACCATCCAGGACGCTGAGGCGTTTTTGGCGATGGGCCTTTATCTGTCCTTTACCGGTACGATCACTTACGAAGGACGAAAAAACAGAGAGTGGGCGGAAAGTGTCCTGTCACTGGTGCCGTTGGAGCGTATGATGGTGGAAACCGATAGCCCCTACCTTACTCCTCACCCATTCCGGGGCCAACGCAATGAACCGGCCTACGTCCATCTTGTAGCTGAGTACATCGCCGGAGTCAAAGGACTCTCGATCAGCGATGTGGGCCGGGTGACTACAAGGAACGCCGTGGAGCTTTTCCGCCTGCCTGTGGACCTCCCATCTTCCATACTGGCTTACACGATCAGGGATTCGGTCTACCTCAACGTAACCGGAAGCTGCACCAACTCCTGCACCTTCTGCCAGAGAAGTGTAAACCCCGTTGTCAAAGGATATAATCTGCGGCTCCAGCGTGACCCAACCCCTGATGAGATGATCAAGGCTTTGGAGGAAGAAGAGTGGCAGAACCGATCTGAGGTCGTCTTCTGCGGTTACGGAGAACCCACTATCCGCCTCCCCGAAGTTCTTCAGGTGGCATCCAGGATCAAGGAACTCAAGCCTTCCATGGATATCCGGTTGAACACCAACGGCCTGGCAAACCTCTACCACAGAAAAAATATCGTCCCTGAACTCACCTACGCCATCGATACCATCTCCATTAGCCTGAACGCCCAGGACGCCGACACTTTCGACAGACTGTGCCGCCCCAGCGTAGGGCCAGACCCCTACGGATCGCTGCTGGACTTCTCCCGGAAATGCGTCGCCGCAGGCCTGGATGTGGTGCTGACAGTGGTAGCACACCCCGAGGTGGACGTGGAAGCGTGCAGGAAGATCGCAGAAGGGATGGGGGCGAG
>JALHUC010000010.1 GCA_022865845.1 bacterium
GGTCCAAGGTCCAAGGTCCAAGGTCCAAGGTCCAAGGTCCAAGGTCCAAGGTCCAAGGTAATTATAACTCCGGAATACTGATTTAAATAATTTTTTTCTGTGGTCGGAGCGGTGAATTGCCTGTTGAATTTCTTGCAGGGTTCTTTTTTTCCTGGATTCCGGGGCGTAACCCGGAATGACGAACTGTCTTTCCCCCAGATTTAGCTTTTCTTTGCGGCTTTGTGGCTTAAGTGACCGAAGGGAACGGGCGTGAGGCTGATCTTATCGCTTTTAACAAAACCAAGATTGCTTCGGCTTGTTCCACTGCCTCGCAATGACAATCGTTTTTCCAATCCCCTTTATCCCCTTCATCCCTGTTAAAAAGAAAGTGCACATGTGCACCAGTGCACTAGTGCACTGAACCGTTCATTTCCCTTCTGCGTTCTGCGTTCTACCTTCCTGCCTTTTTATATAAAACCATCATCTCCGGATTAACATACGCCGGATCTGGCACAAATTCCGGGTCCAGTTCATGGGCCCTTTTCAGGGCATCCAGCGCTTCATCGGTCCTGCCGAAAGCGTACTGGCTTGAGGCCATCAGTCTCAGGGCTTTTGCCTTGTCCTTTCCAGCAAGATCCCGGGAAGCTCCATTTCCCATGGTCCAGGCGTCGCCGTAACGACCTTCCCGAAATGCACCTTCTGCCTTCCCCAGCAGGTTCATGGCTTTTTCAGTTTTTAGATCCGGTTCAGGTTTTTTCACCACCGGTGTCACAACCGGCTTGGGGGTCGGTTTGGGAGCCGGCTTTGGGGCCGGTTTGCGAACTGTCCTGACGGGAGCTTTTTTCACAACAGGCCTGGGCATGACGTAGGGGATCTTCAGGAGCGTCCCGGCAGGTACGCGGGTCGGGTCCGTGATCCGGCTCGCGTTGAGGATGACCTCGTAGACTTTCGGGTTCCCGTAGATATCACCCGCAACCGAGGAGACGCTTTGGCCCTTTTGCAGGATATAGGGGATCAGGACAGGAACAGCCAGGCGCGTTCCCACCGGGATCACTGCCGCATCGTGGACCCCGTTGGCCCAGGCCAGGACGGGATACATTTTAGCCTCCCCCCACACACGTTTTGCCAGCATGCTCAGGCTTTCACCGCTTTGAAGTGTAACCGTGTCCGAGTAGGGAAGGCGCAGAGTTTCCCCGAGGCTGATTTTCGTCGGGTCGTCCTTGCCGTTGTACAGGGCCACCAGCGTATAGAGGCCCTTTTCACCGTAAACCTCCTGGCAGATAAGGGAGAGAGAATCCCCGCTGCCCACCTTCCGGACAACCTCACCGGCAACCAGATCGTGAGGAACCAGGAAAAATACCCAGACTAAAACCAGGGCTCCGGCCAGGATACGGTCCGGAAAGGTCATCGTTCACCCTCTGTCAGATCCACCGAAAATGTTTCACTCTTTCCGAAAACCAGGTCCAGGGCGAGTTCCCGTTCACCCAGATGGGGGTTTTTCAGGACAAGGGTGTGCCGGCCGGCCTGGGCCATGAACGGCTTTACCCTGGGCGTGTAGCCCAGCGACTCCCCGTCAAGGATGACCTCGGCCCAGGGCCAGGCATTAATAGTGAGCTCCACCGGGGCAGCGGCCATGGGTGCAGAGGGTGGCTTGATCAAGCCCTTGAAATAATCCTGTTGCCAGACAAACACACCCAGCGCGATAGCGGCAACCAGGGCCGCTATCCAGGCGATGGGACGGCCCCTGGAAGGAGCCGGATCCGGAGAAGCCAGGGGGATGGTCAGATCGTCATTCCCCTGCTGCCCGGCTCTTGCCACAAGGGTTGAGACCAATTCCCTCGTGGAGGACACCCTCCTTGGCAGAGAACTGCCAAGAGCCTCAGCCAGTTCATCCATGGTGGCGTAACGTCTGAGAGGCTTCTTTCTCAGACACTTCATGATCACCCGAACCAGCCGTCTTGGTGTTTTCGGGCTGAGCTTTCGGATCCTCACCGGTCTCTTGTGAACGATTGCGTGGGTCACGGCCACATCGCTGGGTCCGGTGAACGGCTTTGCTCCTGTCACCATTTCGTAAAGAACGGCACCCAGGCTGAAGACCTCCGATGCCGGACCGAGAGGTTCACCGCGGATCTGTTCAGGAGACATATATGAGGGGGTCCCGATGATCTGGCCGGTAGTGGTCAGATCTGCGGAGCCAGAGACAAGGGCGATGCCGAAGTCGGCAAGTTTCACGCTGCCCTGTGTGGAAAGCATGACGTTGCCGGGCTTGATGTCCCTGTGGATGATCCCTTTTTCGTGAGCATAGCTAAGAGCATGGCACAAGGATAGGCCTATTCGGGTAGCTGTTACAGGACCCACCGGGCCCAGGATCCCGAGTGCCTCCTTGAGTTCCAGGCCTTCCACGAACTCCATGGCGATATAGGCCTTCTGGGACCTCTCCCAGAAATCGTGGACCGTAATGATGGAGGGGTGAACAAGGGAGGCGGATGCCCTGGCTTCCTGCTGGAAGCGTTCCAATGCCTTGGGATCCTGGCTGCTTCTCGAAAGGTCCAGCTCCTTGATGGCCACAATGCGGTCCAGGGATTCCTGGCGAGCGCGGTAAACCACCGCCATGCCGCCTCTGCCGATCTCACCCAGAACAAGGTATTTGCCAAGCTTTTTATTCATATTCCGCTGTGGGCTCAGTCCGCTGGCGAGGTGAGGATGGGATGGCCGTCCGGGCCGGTGAGAAGGAACTGAAACTCCTGCAGACCTATGGTTATCTTGTCGGCGTGGCGGAGAATCCTCTTTTCTTCCCGCTGGCCGTTGATGAGGGTTCCGTTGGTGCTTCCCATATCCATTATGTAGAACTCCCGGCCGAAGGGCTGGATGGCCGCATGCCTTCGGGAGGCATCCGGGTCCTGAAGGTGGATCTGACACTCGGCGTCCCGGCCGAGGATGGTCATTCTGTCGTCCTTGATCAGGTAATGGGTTCCGGCCTTGTCGCCTGTTAGAAGCACGAGGTGCGCCTTTTGCTTCGGCTCTTTTGCCGAGAGGTGATCCCTCTTGGGAATAGTGCGCGTGGGATCGAACTCCTTGAACTTGTCGTCTTTCATTCCTCGGACCTCCATCAGGAGAAGACCGACGGACAAACCGTCGGCCTGCATCACGAGCTATGATCCTGCTTGAATTTGCTATCATAGTTACCAATCGAGGTCAAACCGGCGGTCCGAAAAGACCGCCGGTTTGACCTCTGAAGTCCAGAGTCCAGAGTCCAGAGTCCAGAGCCTAGAACCTATAATCCAGACACTAGAAACCAGATACCAGACACTTATTTTTATTTCCCCCTGCGCATGATGGTGGTCTCGCCCCAGGTGAGGGTATCACCCGGCTTGAGGGTGCCAGTACCGGTGACCGGCTGGTTGTTCACCAGAAGGGTCTCCCCACCGATGGACATGGGGATCGTCATACCGTGACGGGTAAGCACCCTGGTGAGCATGCGGGTGGCGCCTGCCGAACCTTCCACCAGAAGGACGTTTGATTTGGAAAGCTCAAAAGCTGTCAGGCGACTTGCCAGCAAGAGGCCTATGGGGCCAAGGAGACCCACCAGGATAAGGGGCCACGAAACACTTCCCGTTGTACCCATGAAAGTAGCACGAGGTGAGAAATACTGGCCTGTAATCTCGACCCTGGAATCCGCTGTGTTGAGCCGTAGTGTTACGGGTACCACCTGGCTGTCTATATTAGCGGCTCGATATCTGAAGAGAACCTCACGACTGATATCCTGGGCCATTCCCTCGAACAATCCTGACAAAACCTCCGGCTGGGATGTATATACCGCCCGTCCACCGGTCCTTTCCGCCATGGAAGTAAGACGGTTCTTTCGGGCGTCCGGCCCGAGACCGACGAACATGAGGCTCACACCAGCGCGTTCGGCATCGGCCATGGCTTTTTCCATGGAGGCCGCCCCGCGGTTGGCTATCCCGTCTGTGAGGGTAAGCACGACCCTTCTCCCGGATCGTTCCTGCACCAGCTGGGTACCCATAGACACGGCATCGAAGAGGGCAGTGTGGCCGCCAGCCGTAAGCCGGGCCGCATGTTCCCCAAGACCATCGGGTGTCAGGTCTGTGGCAACGACGCGGACTGTATCACTGAAAACGACCAGCTGAATGCTCGCGGAGGTCGGGATGGATTGGGAAAAGCCGATCAGGGCCCTTTTCGCCTCTTCTAGCTTGGCCCCCTTCATACTTTCGCTCACATCCACCACCAGGGAGACGGTCAAGGGAACATCCCGCACACTTTTGGAAAGGTCTCTTATCTCCACTACGGTGGCCTCTGTGCCATCCTCTGTCAAAGAAAGGTCCCTGATGTGACCTGGACGAGCCTGGGCAGGCACAGTGGCGTAAAGATCCACGAGAGGGTACCGGGTAGTGTCTACCTGATTGATCCGCCATTCTGACTCAGGCTGATTGATCGGCCATTCTGGCGCAGGCTGATTGATCTTCCCCTCGGGCACAGGGTTTGTATCGGCCATGGCCGGGACAGGGAATAACAGGGCCAGCAGAACCATTACAGTAGCAGCGTGTTTGGTCACTGCCGGTCCAGAGGCGTTTACGCGCAGAAGGTTATCGCCCATACGAATGAGGTCGCCATGCCTCAAACCCCTGGAGTGCTTGGACATCCTTCGGTCGTTGATGATAACTCCCTGGGTGGAACCGAGATCTTCCAGATAGGGCTTTTTATCCCTGAACTCTATCCGCGCATGCTTTGAAGCGATGCCGGCACCAGCAAGACGCACAGTACATTGGCGATCGCTGCCCAGAAGGGAGCTTTGGCCCAGGATGAACTCGGAACCACGTCCGGGCCCTTCCAGCACCTGAAGCCGGAACCTGGCCATAGCCTGTTGCGCCCAGGAGATCCCAATACCCATGATCCAGCCCAGCACTGCAAGGCCCAGGGTCATGCTCGCCACACCCATCAGGGGCCTGAACGACTGCATGACAAGGCCGCCCACAAAGCCGCCTGTGAACCCTCCTATGGAAGCGGCGAACCATCGTCCGCGGTTCTCAGGGAAAGGAAGGGTCACAGCAAGCCCAACGGCCATGCCTGTAAAACCCCACCCGAGGGCAGCTCCCAGGGAAAGGGGAACCGATATGCCCGACGAGGAAGTGCCTACCAGCCTGGTGCCCCAGGTGTGGAAGAGGGTCTGCCCCAGCAGGGCTCCCACGATCCCGCCGACAGCTCCTACCGATGCGGAAAGGAGTACCTTGGAGATCATGCCGCCGGTCTTTCCGTACCA
>JALHUC010000139.1 GCA_022865845.1 bacterium
AATAGTTCATGGTACCGATACCGCCCTGGTAGAGCAGATCCACGATGAGCTTGAGTTCGTGAAGACATTCGAAATAGGCCATCTCGGGAGCGTAACCGGCATTCACAAGGGTCTCGTAACCTGCCACGACCAGACTGACCACACCGCCGCACAGGATCGCCTGCTCACCGAACAGGTCGGTCTCGGTCTCCTCACGGAAGGTGGTCTCAAGAATGCCCACCCGACCGGCGCCGGTTCCTACAGCGTACTCCATACCATACTGCCTGGCCTTGCCGGAAACGTCCTGGTGGACGGCCACCAGGGCAGGTACACCACGCCCCTGGACAAATACGGCGCGTACCAGGTGTCCAGGGCCTTTGGGAGCGATCATGATGACATCCATGTTCCTTGGGGGCACGACCTGCCCGTAATGGATGGAGAAACCGTGGGACACGGCCAGTACCGCACCATCCTTAATGTTGGGAAGGATCTGCCCCTCAAATACCACTTTATGAAACTCATCAGGAACGAGCATCATGATGAGATCAGCGCCGGCGCTGGCCTCCTCGATAGTCTTGACTGGAAAACCGGCTTTTTTGGCAGCCTCACGGCCCGCATCACCCTCAATGAGACCGATGGTCACATCCACACCGCTTTCCTTGAGGTTCTGGGCCTGGGCATGGCCCTGACTGCCGTAACCGATTATCGCCACCTTCACACCGGCCAGCGGTTTTCCTTTTAAGTACAGATCCTTCTCAGTTAGTACGTCCATGTGATTTGCTCCTTTCAAAAGAATTGGAATGTAGAATGTGGAATACTAAATCCCTTCCTGCGACTTTTTTAAATGGCGGTTCACAACTCTCTACTGATCGCCACTTTGCCGGTCCTGGCGATCTCCTTCACACCGAAGGGCTTCACCAGCTTGAGAAACGCCTGGATCTTTCCTCCGTCGCCGGTGACCTCAAAAGTATAGCTTGCCGGCGATACATCCACTATCTTCCCCCGAAAGATGTCGTTTATTCTGAGGATGTCCGCCTTGCTCTTTTCCGTGGCGCTTATCTTGATGAGGATCATTTCCCTGTCCACGAAGTTCAGGTCAGTCAGATCAGTCACCTTGATCACGTCCACAAGTTTTCGCAGCTGTTTCGTGACCTGCTCGATGATCCTGTCGTCGCCTCTGGTTACGATGGTTATCCGGGAGATCTCCGGATCTATGGTCTCACCGACACTCAGACTCTCTATGTTGAAACCTCGCCCGGAGAAAAGACCCACCACCCTCGACAGGACGCCGAACCGGTTCTCCACTGTCACGGAAATTGTATGCTTCATCACTCACCTCGCAGCTTTTTTGATAACCTTGAGCTTTTTTGTATCCTTCTTATTCGGGCCGAAGATCATATCGTTCGATGCTGCACCGGCGGGAACCATGGGATAGACACCCTCCTCCCGGTCCACCATGCACTCCAGGAGCACCGGACCATCATGCTTGATCATCTCGATCAGGCCAGCGTCCACATCCTTCTTTTCTTCAACCTTGATTCCCTTTACACCGTAGGCCTGGGCGATCTTTACAAAATCGGGGTTGGAGGAAAGACAGGTCGAGGAGTACCTCGCGTCATAGAACAGCTCCTGCCACTGCCTGACCATACCCAGACAACAGTTGTTGAGAATGAGGATCTTCACCGGAAGGTTGTGCTGAACGATGGTGGCCAGTTCCTGTATGTTCATCTGAAAGCTTCCATCCCCCGCGATGTCCACCACCAGCTTATCAGGATTGGCGAACTGGGCACCTATGGCCGCAGGGAAACCGTAACCCATCGTACCCAACCCTCCCGAGGAAAGAAGGGTCCTGGGTTTGTTGAAATTGTAGAACTGGGCCGTCCACATCTGGTTCTGCCCCACCTCGGTGGTGATAATGGCATCGTCCGGAGCAAGTTCGCTCAAGCGCTCGATGACATACTGCGGCTTGATCTGCTTGCTGTCCTTGTCGTAGGAAAGAGGTCTATCCTCAGACCACTGCCTGACCTGATCGAGCCAACTCTGCCTGATCTCTCCCCACACCGGTTCTTCCTTCTTCTGAAGACGGTTCAGCTCGGTTAGAACACCCTTGACGTCGCCCACCACAGGTACATGCACCACGATGTTCTTACTGATGGCAGACGGGTCGATGTCGATGTGGACGATCCTGGCGTTGGGGGCGAACTTGGCTACGTTACCTGTGACCCTGTCGTCGAACCGCGCCCCGATAGCCAGGATAAGATCTGATTCGTGGATGGTCATGTTGGCCTTGTAGGTACCGTGCATCCCCAGCATACCCAGGAAGAGGGGATTATCAGCCGGGAAGCCGCCCAAGCCAAGGAGGGTGTTGGTCACCGGGATCTGGTTGTACTCAGCAAACTCTTTCAGTTCTGCGGCTGCGTTGGATATAATAACGCCACCGCCAGCGTATATAACCGGTTTTTTTGCTTTCTTTATTTCCGCGATGACCCTTTTGATCTGGCCCTGATGCCCTTCGACCTTTGGTTTATAACCTCTGATGTTTACCGATTTCGGGCGGTTGTATTTGGCTTTGCCTGCCAGAACATCTTTCGGCAAGTCGACCAGGACAGGGCCGGGTCTTCCCGTTCCCGCGATGTGAAACGCCTCCTGGATGACCCTGGCAATGTCCTCGGTCTTCGTGACCAGATAGCTGTGTTTTGTAACGGGACGGGTGATCCCGATGATATCGGCCTCCTGAAAGGCATCACCGCCGATCATGTGGGTCGAGACCTGCCCGGTTAACGCAACAAGAGGGACGGAATCCATATAGGCTGTAGCCACCCCCGTGACCAGGTTGGTAGCCCCGGGGCCCGAGGTGGCCAACACCACCCCCACCTTCCCGGTGGACCTGGCGTAACCGTCCGCGGCATGCGCAGCCGCCTGCTCATGTCTCGTGAGTACATGCTTGATACCGCTATTAAAAAGGGCGTCGTATAAGTCCAGCAGTACCCCGCCGGGATAGCCGAACATGATATCAACCCCTTCCTCTTTAAGGGATTGAACAACTATTTCAGCGCCTGTTATCTGCATAACCTGTCTCCAGTATGTTTTTATTCATCGTCCAAAATAGCGCCTGTTGCCGCCGAATGGACAAGGCGTGCGTAACGTCCCAGGATACCACGGCGAAACCTTGGCTCCGGAGCGACCCAGAGCTTTCGTCTGGCTTCAAGTTCATCTTCCGAAACCATGAGATCAAGCCTTCGTCCCGGTATGTCAACCCTGATCGTGTCACCCTCCTGAACAAAGGCAATATTTCCGCCAGCTGCGGACTCCGGAGAAATGTGCCCGATGCAAGGGCCTCTGGTTCCTCCGGAAAATCGGCCGTCGGTGAGCAGAGCTACCTTGAGCCCCAACCCGGACAATGCCGCAGTAACAGACAGCATCTCCCTCATACCGGGGCCGCCCCGGGGTCCTTCGTTCCGGATCACAAGAACGTCGCCGTCCAGGATCGACCGAGCCATAACAGCCGCCATGGCTTCCTCTTCCTGCTCAAATACACGAGCGGGCCCCTCAAAGACGAGCATCTCGTCGGTCACGGCGGTCTGCTTGACGACGCTGCCGTCGGGGGCAAGGTTGCCCCTCAAAACAGCGATCCCTCCCTGTGCGTGATAAGGGTTATCCATGGACCGTATGACATCATCGTCCTTGATCTCGGCCGACTCCGCTATCTTCATGATATCCACCCCGGCAGCGGTCATGGCCGGTTTTAAAAGGGGCTGTAAGCGCGACAACACCGCCGGTACTCCCCCGGCGTAATGGAGGTCTTCCATGAAGTGCTCACCACCCGGCCGAATGTTGGCGATGTGGGGCGTTTTTGCACTGATCCGGTCGAACATGTCCAGGTCGACCTTGATATTGGCCTCGTGGGCTATGGCAGGGACATGCAGGGCGGTGTTTGTAGAACCTCCCAGGGCCATGTCCACTGCTATGGCATTCTCAAAAGCGTTTTGAGACAAGATCTTCGAGGTGGTAAGCCCCTCATTGATCATAGCCACAATGCGCTCGCCACTCTCAAAAGCGATGCGCTTCTTTTCGGCGAAACCGGCCAGAGCCGTTGCGCTATAGGGCAGGGAGAGACCCAGGGACTCGGTGACGCAGGCCATTGTGTTGGCCGTGTACATTCCTTGGCAGGCTCCAGGTCCCGGGCAGGCCTCCAGTGCCAAACACTCGAGTTCTTCCTCGTCCATCTCCCCGGCCTGGTACCGTCCCACCGCCTCGAAAGTGTCCCTCACCAGGGAACGACGCTGGCCCTTGTACATACCAGAGTGCATGGGGCCGGCCGTTACCATGAGTGCAGGTATGTCCAGACGAGCTGCTGCCATGAGCATACCGGGGCTGATCTTGTCGCAGTTGGTGAGCAGAATGATGCCGTCAAAAGCGTGCCCCTGGGTAACTGCCTCAACGAGGTCAGATATCCACTCCCTCGTGGGCAGACTGTATCTCATTCCTTCATGCCCCATAACCACGCCATCGCACACTCCAGGGATCCCCACCAAAAAGGAGAGGCCGCCACCAGTGTGAACACCTTTTTCGATGGCCCTTTCCAGTTCCCTCATCCCAACGTGGCCCGGGATGATGTCGGTAAAGCTGGTGAATACCCCTATATGAGGCCGTTTCAGAGCGGAGGGGGTCACGCCTGTGGCATAGAGAAGAGCACGTGATGGTACCCTTTCCGGTCCCTTCTTGACACGATCGCTTCTCATTTTCCCACTCATAAAAACTTCCTTTTTTAGGGGGTTAGCCTTAATAAATACTCTTTTAAATGCAAAAAAACGAGGCCACTGGCCTCGCCTTGAATAAGCCACCAGCATGAAATCCTAGCTATACTTGGTAAGAATCCTTTCCATCTTGTCTTTCCCCTGCAGCTTTTGTTTCTTTAACCCCTCGATTTCAAAGTGAATTTCAGTAGACGGGGGTCTTTTTTGGAGTTCCTGTATTCGCTCTTCAAAGGCCAGATGCTTCTCGTGCAGATCTTTGTACTCCTCATCTTCTTCAAGAATTCGCTTGATCAGGTCCTGCTTTGTTTCGCTCATTGCTCCCCCTTGAAAAATTTGAATGATTATAGGGTTTTAAGAAGTTAGATGTCAAGTGGGAACAGCCGTCAAGTGGTAAATTCCTCACGACAGTTGTGGTAATCGGTGATCAGTGATCGGTGATCGGTAAAAACGTGAATGTAGAATACAGAATGTAGAACGCAGAATAATGTCAAAAGCTAGCTTAACGCAGAGGACGCGGCTTGTCACGGCGAAGTTCGAAAAACGAAGACGAAAGGACGCAGCACGCAGGAGGAGTCTGGAATTTGAAATCTGGTATCGGATATCGCGCCTTTAAGATCTTTCGCTCCGGCGTGTTTTCTCCTGGGTACTGGGTACTGGGTACTTGCTCCTAATTGTCCTTAAAAGTATCCTCAAAAAATTCCTCCAGTTTCAGGTCCAGGTCATCGCTGGTGATCTGTGCGTTCTGGGTCTGCAACTGCTCCGGAACCGGGTCCGGTGGTATCTCGGGGACAAGGGGATTTTTCCGGGTCTGCACCAGCACTTCAGCCGGAATAACATCCTCCGCCTTCACACCCTCAGGGGTCCAGGCGGCAGGGATATCCATGGAAGGTATATCGGCACGGGAGTCAATCCTGGCGTCAAAGCCCAGGTCAGCTGCCATTTCTTTAACAATATTCTCATCGATCACCCGCTGCCGCATGAGAAAACCCTGAAAAAGGGCATTATCGCAAAGAATGTTGATCTTTCTCGGAAAACCGTCAGAATACTTATAAATAAGCTTCAGTGCCCCATCTGTGAAGATGGTTTCCCTGTTGCCGGCAATAGCCATCCTGTGGACAACGTAGGCTTTTGTTGCCTCGTCAGTGAGCGTCGATAACCTGATCTTCATGGCAACCCTCTGCAGGAGGGGCGGATCCAGCGCCAGAGTGTCCTCCACCTCGGGCAGCCCGAAAAAGATAAAAGTGATCAGTTTGTGCGCCGTCACCTCCAGGTTCAAAAGCCCCCGGAACTCCTCCATGAGTTCTCGAGTATTAAGCATCTGCGCCTCGTCAATGAGGACCACAGCCTTTTTCCCCATTTCATGAAGATGAAGGAGTTTACGGTATAGTTGTCCGATAATCTGGAGTTTCTCGGTGGCAGGGTTTTCGATACCCAGCTGCTGGGCGATCCTCCTGAGCAACCATTCCTGGGAAATCTCCGCATGCAGGATCACCAGAAGAGCCGATTCGTAGGCCTCGGATGGCAGACCGTCGAGGACTTTCCTGGCCAGTGTCGTTTTCCCCGTGCCTATGTCGCCCACCACCACAGCAAGGCCTTTCATGGTCTCTGCCACGTACATGATCCTGGTCAAAGCCCGTGCGTGCTGAGCGCTATTATAGTAGAACCGCTCATTTGGAGCGTTGGAAAACGGCTCTATCTGAAGCCCGTAAAAATCAAGGTAGCTCATGATGAACCCTCGTCACAGGTCACAGGTATGATATCCTGTCTTTTTTGGGTTTACCCGGATCGTCCGTAGTTTCGTTGGAAGACTCTCTGGCCATTTCCTCAACCTCCCGTATCAGGTCTGTAAGCATATCGTCCATACCGCCATCCTCCGACAGGTCTTCTGGCTCATCCTGGATCACCCCATGGGAAAGAGAAGCCTTAACCCGCTCAATGGCTTCACCTATACCTTCAAATGCAGGATCATCGGATTGTACCTGCTCATAGGCGCTGGCAGCCGCAGCCCACTGCTTCTGTTTTTCCCTCACTTCACCAAGTTGGTAGAAAAGACCTGTCTTGCTCCCCTCGTTTGAAATATCAATGGCTTGTCCAATGGCTATTATAGCTGACTCGTAATCCCTTTTCTCCACATGGCACATAGCCATCATGCTCAAGCTGTCCTGGGCCAGGGTAGGATCCCTGGTGACGGACTCGAACTCCAGGATGGCATCATCCAAAAGGCCCATGTCTTTGTAGGCAATTCCCAGGTTGTAGTGGGTTTCGTACTCCTCATCTCCCAGAGTTTCCTTGATTCCCTCCTTGAACTGGCTGAATATCTCTTCAAATGAGACCGGCCCATCGGCAGCTCCGGTCCGGGCTTCCTTAGCGTCATCCTCAGCAAGTTCTATGCGAAGCTCCTCAGCGATATCAAGGAAGTCGCTCATGCCCTCAGGAGTTGAATCTTCCACGATGAGTTTACTTTTGACCTCTTTAGCGGTATTTGGGTCGAACTGTGATTCAAGAACTGTTTCCACAGGCCCACGGGGTTCACCAGGAAAAGCCGTCGCGCCCATTTCATCAACAGGTTCTGTCGACACAGGCTCTTCCGGCGCGTCTTTCCCCTCGATAGAGGAAAGCGCTTGCAAGGCCCTCTTTTGCTGAGGGTCACGTTCCAAAATAGACCTGTAAATTTTGGAAGCCTCATCGTCGAGTCCCTGAGAATGGTAAAAATCGGCCTCTTCGAGCTCTTCGGAAAAGGGGTCGTAATGGGGATCCTCTGTTTCAGGCAGTTCCTGTGCCGGATCCCCAGCCGCTGGAAGCAGCCCTTGAACTTTATTAGTACCCGATTCAAAGGCCGCGATCCTGGCGAGTACCCCCTGATCATCAGGCGCCCTAACTCTTGCTTTCTCCAGAGTCTCGGCCGCCTTCTCCTCAAGACCATACCTTTCATAGACGTCTGCTTCAGCGAGGAGCTCTTCAAGGGACATCTCGTCGGGTACCTGCTCCTCAGATTCTGTAGCCTGCACTTCGTCGAAACCTATCGGTTCTGTTTCTCCGCCGGCATCTTCCCCGGCATCTTCAGAGACCTCCATGACAGTTTCAAAATCCCCGGTATCTTCTTCGAAATCATCCTCGTAATCTTCAAGAACGATTTCAGGGATCAACCCCTCCTCCATCTCTTCTGAGACAAACTCAACCATCGGCTCGTCAGCATCAAGAACAAACCTGTCAGGGTCCGCATCATCTATGAGCTGAATCTCCCCATCGAGGTCTTCAAGCATATCCTCTCCGAGAGCTTCAAACTCCATGTCCCCAGCATCAAGAAGTTCGGCCCCTTCGATTTCATCAAGATCCGCATCCTGGATCTCATCTTCCATACCTATGGATTGTACTTCGGATTTTACTTCAGACTGGGCAACAGGGGGTTCAACAGGACCGGCCCCCGCGAGATAATTTTTAGCTTCCTCGTTCAGGGGATCAAGCTCGTTGACCCTTCTGAAGGAATTTATAGCACCCGCCCGATCTCCACCCTGCTGCATTGTCCGGCCAAGAAGAAGGAGACTGTCTATCTGACCCACACGATCTTTCCGCTTTTCCGCCAGCGACACGAGCCCTTTAATGGCTCTCACCTCTCCCGGCACATTGGCCATGATCTGGCGATAAAAAGCCTCTGCCTCGTTGTCCTCACCGTTGTTGAGGTGCGACTGGGCAACAAACAGGAACTCCCTCATCACAGATTCAAGCTCACCGGCGTTCAGGAAAAGCTTGATCGACTGTGCGATTTTCGCCTCTCCCTCAGCACTTTTCCCCAACTGAAAAAGGATTCGGCCCAATAGGAGAACCATCCGCGGGTCATCTGGTTCAATCTCGAGGATGGCTTCAATCTCGGTCCGGGCCTCATTGAACTTTCCGCTCTCGAGGTAATGGGCACACAACTCTCTTCGCACCGCTGTGTTGTCGGGATTTAACGCTGTTATCTTTTGGAAAAGCTGGGAAGCTCTGTCGTGGAATCCTCTGCGGCTGAGGGTGGCGGCAGCTTTAGCGAAAGCCTCGGCAGCCTCCTTTTTCCGATCTTTCCTGGCCAGGGTCTCTCCCAACCTGACCTGGAACCCCAGATTCTCGTGATCCATGTCGGCCATAAGCTTGAGGACATCTATCTGCTTGTCTTCATCGTTCTTCCTTTCGTAAACCTTGAAAAGGTTTTCGAAAATGGCCAAGGCCTCAGCCTCAAGCCCCTGGCTTTTATAGAGTCCCGCCAGCTTTTCGTAGGCGGAAAGGAGCTCCGGATCCAGACGCAGAATGGTCCTGTATACAGCTATTGCCTTGGGGGGGAAATCCTGCCTGATGTAGCCGGCGGCAACCTTTTCATAGTTCTCAATGGCTTCCTTTTTCCTCCCGGCTCTGGCCAGAATTTCAGCAAGACGCAAAATAAGCCGCTGATCGTTGGGATCAACCTCTGCCAGCTGCTGGAAGGTTTTGATAGCCTTGTCCAGGTTCCCCTTGGACAGGTGTTTTTGAGCTATTTTAAATAATTTTGCTTTATCTGCCATGTTCGGAATTTTCCCGTTCATATATCAATATTTTTTTACCAATCTGTAAATATATCATAATAAATAATGTTTTTGAACGTCCTACATTTTACGGTGAAATGTGAAAAGAAAACCGTGAACGGTTCAGAGCGGTATGTTATCCGGCTGTATCCGCAGTTCACCGTTCACAGTTCACTATCTAACTTTCGCCTATTTCTTTAATTCCTCAAGAAAATCGGTGCCGTAATCACCCTTTCTGAACTTCATGGTAGCCAGGATCCTCTGATGGAGAGGTATGGTTGTCTTTATTCCCTCGATGACAAACTCCTCCAGGGCTCTTTGCATCCGCGCAACAGCCTCCTCCCGATCACGACCGTGGGCCACGAGCTTGGCGATCATGGAATCGTAGTGTGGAGTGATATAGTAATCTTCGAAAGCCGCGGAATCTACCCTAATCCCTGGACCACCTGGTGCATAGTAAAAGGAAATCGTCCCGGGACAGGGCCGATGGTCTACGGGGTCCTCAGCGTTGATACGGCATTCAATGGCGTGACCCTGAATCCGTATATCCTCCTGTTTGAATCCGAGAGGGTGGCCTGCCGCTATCCTGATCTGCTCCTTAACCAGGTCAATCCCCGTGACCATTTCGGTAACCGGGTGTTCGACCTGAATCCTGGTATTCATCTCCATAAAGTAGAATTTCCCGTCCCGGTCTAAAAGAAACTCCACCGTTCCGGCATTCACATATCCGGCCTCCCGCGTCAGGCTAATAGCCGCTTTTCCCATTTGCTCGCGCAGTTCCTCGCTTACAGCCGGAGACGGGGCCTCTTCAATGAGCTTCTGGAATCGGCGCTGTATACTGCAATCCCTTTCGCCCAAATGAATGACATTTCCGTCGTTATCAGCCATTATCTGGATCTCAACATGCCGCGGTGACTCGATAAACTTCTCTACATAGACCTCCGGATCGTTGAACGAAGCGCTTGCCTCAGATTGGGCCATGGAAAAAGAGGTTCTAAAGGAAGCTTCTGAATGAACGACCCGGATACCACGTCCACCACCTCCGGAAGCAGCCTTGATAATAACCGGGAACCCGAGCTGTTTGGCTCCAATCAGAGCTTCCTCCGGGTCACTAACCCCTTCGATCCCTCCAGGTGGCATGGGAACACCGGCCCGCGCAGCGAGGTTTCGTGCCTGGATTTTATTTCCCATCAATTTAATATGTTCGGAACGGGGGCCAATGAAGGTAATACCGCTGGCCTCGCAGATCTCGGCGAACTCCGGGTTCTCAGCCAGAAATCCGTATCCAGGATGGATCGCTTCACAGTCAGACACCTCTGCGGCGCTGATCACGGCAGGGATGTTCAAATAGCTCTGCAACGGATTGGCCGGACCAATACATATCCCCTCGTCTGCGAAGCGGGTATGTAAGGCGTCCCTGTCCGCTTCTGAAAAAACGGCCACCGTCTTGATCCCCAGTTCCCTGCAGGCACGGATAACCCTCAGAGCGATCTCACCTCTGTTGGCAACAAGTATTTTTGAAAAAAGTTTCAAAGCATTCATGCCAGGTCGACGATAAAGAGAGGCTGACCGTATTCAACGGCCTGGGCGTTTTCCACCAGAATCGTTGAGATCTTCCCGGTGACCTCACACTCTATCTCGTTCATTATCTTCATCGCTTCCACGATACAGAGCACCGCTCCTTTGGTGACGGCGCTGCCAACCTCTACATAGGCGGGAGATTCCGGCGAGGGCGCCCTGTAAAAAGTTCCCACGATGGGAGAAGTAACAAGGAACTGGTTGTCACTTACCGTAAGTTGGTCTCCTGCTGACGAAGATGGCGGTGCCGCCGGGTATCCTTGAGACTGCGAGACTGCCAATGACGGCACCTCGGCCCCCGGGATCTCCCGGTACTTCACCTGGCCGGGCTCCTCAAGAACCCCACCCTTTCGCACACGAATCCTGTTATCACCCCTCTGAAGGGTAAAATCCTGGACACCGTATCGGTCCAGAAGTCTCAGGATCTCCTTAATCTCCTTGATATCCATCAAATTCACTCCTATCTCACGCGTTCGATGTATTCCCCTGAGCGTGTATCGATCTTCACAACGTCTCCTTCTCCCAGAAAGAGGGGGACGAAGATCACTGCTCCCGTTTCCATTTCCGCGGGTTTCGTAGCTCCCGTGGCAGTGTCTCCCTTTACACCCGGTTCTGCTTTGACAATGGTAAGCTCAACAAAAATGGGCAGCTCTACCCCGATAGGCTTTCCGTTATACATCTGGACGTTGACCGCGAGCTCCTCCTTGAGGTAATTCTGAAGATCACCCATATCCTCAGCAGTCAATAAAACCTGCTCGTAGGTACCAGTATCCATGAAATGGAACCCGCTCTCATCCTTGTAAAGATACTGCATCTGCTTTTCTTCAAAATCGGGCCTTTTCAGCTTTTCCCCGGACCGGTAGGTTCTGTCAAGAACGTTACCGGTGATCAGACTTTTGAGTTTGGTGCGGACGAAAGCCCCCCCTTTGCCAGGTTTGACATGCTGGAATTCAACAATAGCAAACGGCTCACCCTCGATTTCAACCTTCATGCCTCTCTTGAACTGGTTTGTACTGATCAATTAATTCCCTCCCCGTTCGCTACTTGCCGTGATGTCAGTAAATTATTTAACCCATATGGGCAGGTTTGTATCCAACAGAACCATAACCCGGGACAGGGGTCATTCAAATTCCTTTAACAGGGACGGGACCGACAACCGCATCAGATAACGTGTCTTCCCGTGATTGCCTTCAGGCACCATGGCTACCGCAATGAAATAGTCATCCGTTATAAGTCTCAGAATAAAAATGTTGTTCTGAGTGTTGATAAAAACTTCCTGAACCAGGCCGGCAGAAAGAGATTTGGAGGCTTTTTGTATACTCTTGATAGCCAGCGCATACTCTATTCCGACGGTCTGGATAGTGCAACCAGGATCAACCAGTTGTTCACCTATTGAGATGCCGTCCATACCCATGATCACCGCACCTAGCACCCCATCGGAACGTTCAACGATATTTTTCAGCACATCTTCGAAGATCATGGTCGCCTCATCCTTTCCGCATTTTCAAGAAACCGCTCCAGTATACTCAACGGATCCTCATTACCACCCTTCTGAGTGGACTGGGTTTGGCCCTCTTCAGGGGGCTTAATCTCCAGAACGGATTCCACGAGTGGTTGCGTTTGCTCCTCCAGGGTATTGAGCTTCAATTTCACTGCTTCATTTTCCGGTGCCTGGTCCAGAATCCGCCGGTATATGTTCGCCGCTTTTTCAATCAGACCCTGCTGGGCATAAAGGTCCGCCAGTGTTTCGGTGGAAAACTGAGCATCCCCGGAAGGTGGATCCAGCGGTGTCGGAACTCCCGCCCGAGGTTCCAGCTCAGGTTTAGGGGCAGGCCCGGATGCAAACACTTGCTCGGGCGCAGGTGCGGGTTCGGATTCGGGTACAGGCTCGGGTTCGGGCGCAGGCGCGAACACCGGTACGGGCGCAGCCTCGGGCGCTGCAGCTACAGGCGGATCAGCAGAAGGGGTAAAATTCTTTTCCGGCTCAATAGCCACCTCCATTTCCTCTTCCACTAAAAAAAATTCTTCATCTGCAGGAGCTTCATCTGGAAGACTCTCCATGGATTCCTCCACAAAACTCCCGCCCTCCAGGATAAACGACGCTGCCTCAGCACCCAGCTCGTCAAGGGATTCAAGGTCCGAGGCCTGTTCGACCTCCTCCTCCTCGATCACAATAGCCGTCATTTCTTCCTCATCGATATCAGCGACGGTTACCTCATGCCCGCCAGTTCCGACAGGAATGACTTCCACCTCTACATCGACAGGGGTCAAATCCGCCGGATCGGCGGTGCCTCCGCCTGAGAAGTTGAATGTCTCTTCGATCTCACCTGCAGGCAAGGGAGATAACTCTATTCCGTCTACCGTTGTAGGTTTTTGTTCGTAGGTGACAATCTGGGCCTTTTCGGAAGAATCGGCAGTATTTTCATCATATTCCATGGTCGGTGGGTTAACAGCCTTGTTCCTCACCTCATCAAGGAGTCTTGCCACCTCTTCATCCTCCGGACTAAGGAGGTTTGCCGCATCGAGAGCTCTCAGCGCTCCCTTGTTCTCACCCTTGGCCATAAGGACTTTCCCAAGGAACTTCTGTCCCAGATAATTCTCCGGGGTGTCTTTGACCGCCTCTTGCAGAACCTCGATCGCGTTATCGAGTTCCCCCTTTTCATAGAGCGCCCGGCCAAGTACGACTAATCCACCGCTGTAACCAGGGTTCAGCTCAAGCCCTGCTCTGGCTACATTAATTGCATCATCCAGGCGTCCCGCTTTGCGGTGAGCCTCAGCCAAGGGGGCAAATGCCCTTGACTGGGGGTCTGCCAACAGAATCTGCTCATAGCGCTGAATAGCATCATCGCTCATGGGTTACCTCTCCTTGCGCTTCGCATAATGACTATTGCGAATTACGTATTCCGGATTGAGAATCAGAGCATGAAACCGTTTCTAATTCTCAATTCTGAATCCTTAATCCTCAATTAATCATCCCTTAATGCTATGGGATTTAGTAATTCAAGTCAAATGGAATAGAAGAACGAATGTGGAATTGGGAAGGTGGACGAGGGAATAAAGGCCCTCGAATGTTCCTCCCTTATTCCTTATTCTGCCTTTAACGCCTCCACCAACACCGATGGATCATCCAGGGAAACAAATTCATGTTTGCCTATCTCCTTAATGAAAACACCGGTTATTCTGTTGCCTAAACTCTTTTTGTCCTTAATTACGAATCTGTTAAGGTCATGGGGAAGTTCGACATCCGGGAGCGGGATCCGGTCTAAAAGATTAATAGCCCTTTGAAACTGATCAGAGGGGAGACCGCACATTCGGGTCGAAAGGATGAGAGCTGCCCTCATCCCAAGGAGAACCGCCTCACCGTGCCTGAGAACTCCATACCCAAGAGACGCTTCTACACCATGCCCCAGCGTATGGCCGAAATTCAGGGCCTTTCGCAAACCGGCTTCCTTTTCATCGAGCTCCACTATCCTCGCTTTCTGGCGGCATGCGGCGACAACGGTCCTCGTGACATCCAGATCTCCTGCAGGTCCGAGATCACCCACCGACTCCAGATATTCAAATAGTCCCGCATCCAACGCCAGAGCAATTTTGAGAACCTCTGCCAGTCCCGAATACCAATCTCGCCCATCAAGAGTGCCCAGTACCGATATGTCAGCAAAAACGGCTTCCGGCTGGTAAAAAGTTCCGACCAGGTTTTTCCCCTCGGATATGTTAATCCCCGTTTTCCCTCCAACACTGCTGTCCACCATGGAAAGCAGGGTTGTTGGAAGCTGGATAAGGCGGACTCCTCGAAGATATACGGAGGCGGCTAGACCTGCCAGATCACCTACAACACCACCACCCAGTGCAAATACCATGGACTCCCGATCCATTCCGTTCCTTGCCATATCCCGGCAGAGCGATTCCAGACAGGAGAAGGATTTACTTTGCTCGCCCTCAGGGTGAATAAAACGGAACGAGGGTTTGTCTATTTTGTCCGTAAGCCCGAAAAACCTTTCACCGTAAAGTGCGTTCACCCGTTCATCGATGACCGTTATAGATGATGTAAATGGATTTTTTTCAAGGAGGGGCAGGAGGCCTGACCAAGCCTTATCACCAATAGTAATAGGATAGGATCTGTTTCCCAGGCCGACACGTATTGTCTCAGTCACCGCTCTCCTCCCTTATCCGGCTGAAGAGAGTGGAGGCCGCCTCTTTCCTGGAATCTGGTTCCCCCCTGTTTAAAGATTTTCGGGATCGACCTACCGGCCTTTTGTGTTACGAATTCGTCAGGATCGTTAAAGGAGCAGTGAAGGAGGTCGGCAAGTATCCTGCCCACCGTGCTCTTTCCCGACCCCATAAACTCTGTGAGGTAAATTTGTTTGAAATTCATAGTTGGTGGATCTCCACTCTTGTGAAAAGTGAAGTGTGAACTGTGAAAAGAAACTGAATTAATTCGAAAAGGATCAAACTGATATCAACAATGTGCCGCCATGATTTTACCGTTCACTGTTCACAGTTTTTACAGTTTTTTAATGTAACTCTTATACGCCTCCAGATTTTGCAGCATCTCATCCATGGAATCACCACCAAACTTCTCACACATGTGCTTGGCCAGCACAAAGGCAACCATAGATTCACCGATAACGCATGCTGCAGGAACAGCTGTGACATCGGAACGTTCCACTGCGGCATCAACCTTCCTCTTACTCAGGAAATGAACAGATCCCAGGGGTGACATCAGGGTCGGTATGGGTTTCATGGCCGCTGAGAGGATCACTGTTTCCCCGTTAGTGATCCCTCCTTCGATACCCCCGGCA
>JALHUC010000140.1 GCA_022865845.1 bacterium
GAGTGCGGCTTACAGATGCAGCCCATCGCTAATCCTTAATCCCGCCACAGGCGGGACTTCCAGTTAGCTCCTTAGTCGAGCCTTGTATCTGAACCCTTCTTGTGAGCCGGAAAATCGTATGGGGGCGGCTCGCTATAGCACATCATCTGCTGCGTTCTCAGTCGCGCGTGGTCCTCGAAGTACCTGGTTGCGTACGTCTCCGGTCCCACTCTCCTTCGGGCCTTGCATCTGACGCACTCTAACTAGCCGAAAATAACTCTACACCTAGTGCGGTCTCGTCCAAAGCACGGCATTTTCTGCGTTATCGCCCCTCGGTTGTCTCGATCCCGCCACAGGCGGGACCTCCGGTTTCCTCAAGGTTCTGGCCTTGCATCTAATGCACTCTTGACGGCCGGTTAGCATGGTCCAGCCAGGGCGATAATCTTCTGCGTTATCGCCCCTCGGAACTCTGAATTCTGAATCCTGAACTCTGAACCCTGAACTCTGAACTTTCCTATTCCACCCTGATCTTCTCCAGTTCCACCATGGGCTGAAGCTGGTAAAGGTCCGGACGGCGGTCGTGAAGGGGCCTTACGGTGGCGATGTGGCGCTGCTGGGCCAGGGCGGAGAGGGCAAGTTCGGAAACTACTGCTGATTCTACGTTAGGGTCGGCCTCCCCCTGGATGCCCTTTTCCGGGAAGGGGAAGTCGCTGGGAGTGAGGATTGCCGCCTGGCTGTAGTTGAGAAAAGAGCCGATGGGGGTACGCATGTTTCCTACGTTGCCCGCAAGGACCACGTAGACGAAGTTCTCAACGGCCCTGGCCTGGGCGCAGTGGCGGACCCGCCAGTAGGCCTTTTTCTCGTCGGTGTAAAGGGGAACGAAGATCACCTCGACTCCCGCAAGAGCCAGGAGGCGAGACGTTTCCGGGAACTCGATGTCGTAGCAGATCTGGATGGCGATCCTGGCCAGAGGAGTATTGAAGACCCGGATGCCCTCACCTGGCTCAATATTGCTCTCGTTCCTCTCGCTGGGCGTGATATGCAGTTTGTCCTGGGTGTAGACGAAGCCGCTGGGGGTTAACAGGTAGGCGGTGTTGTAAAGCTTCCCGTCCCGCAGGGTGGGGTGGGATCCCCCGATGATGTAGATGTTGTACTTCATGGCCAGGCCGCGCAGCATCTGGACGTAGCGTTCCGCGAACCCGGCCAGCTTGAGAACCGTCTCCTTCATCCCGCCCTTGGCCGCGTAGCAGCTGATGAGCTGGTAGGAGAAATACTCAGGGAAAAGGAGAAAATGGCAGTGGGAGGCGGCCGCTGTGTCAACGAAGAACTCAACCGATTCCTCCATCTCCTCCCAGCACCGGATGGGTTTCATGAGGTACTGGGCAGCGCAGATCCTGATCCGGCGGGCCGGGCGTTTGGGGACCCCGGATACGGCGATCCTGGATTTGGCGAGGTCGAAATCGAGGTTGGGCATCTCCAGGTAGGTGGAGTAGTTGAGGCTTGAAAAATCCACCGTGATGTCCAGCTGGACCTTTTTCACCTGGTACCCGGCCTTGAGGTGGGAATTGAGGGCCTGGTCCTTCAGTTCACCTTCCACGACCTTCCTGACGTACTGTTCGGCGGTCATCCTGCCGGCATACTGCCTGTACCCGGCGATACGGCCGTATGCGATCATACGCCTCAGGTTATACCGCTTCATGAGCCTCTTGCGGCGGTCGTAGAGCATCCCCGAGATGCCTAGCCGCTGGTAATCGGGGTGGACGGCCATATCCGCCCCGTAGAGGGTGTCCCCAAAGTAGTTGTGGGTGCTGAAGGTCCCTGCACCTGTGATCTCATCCACATTGTACCAGTAGGTTTCGTCATCGAGGCTGACGATGAGGGAGGTGGCGAAACCCACGACCTTGTTGCCGATGAGGGCCACGAACTGCCCCTGTGGGAAGGTGGCAAACTGCATCTCGTATAGCCGCTGGTCGTATTCGAACTCCGGGGGATAGTCCGCGTAGGCTGCCTTGTTGCACGCGATGACTCCCGGTATGTCTTCCTCTTTCCAGCGGCGGATCGTTATTTTGGGACGCCTTTTTGGCATTCGTAGTTTCTCCGTCTTTAAACAGGGATGAAGGGGATAAAGGGGATAAAACAAAGCAAAGAAACATAAAACAGGTTAGATCAATACCCTTGTAAGAGGCCTTTATAGTGTGTGATCTATCCCTTCCATCCCTTTTATCCCTGTTAAACCTGGCCTTTGGGCTGTATCTCCCTCTACACTCTACACTCTACACTGAACTTTCGTTCAATCCTCAATCGTTATCATCTTCGCCAACGGCTTGATAAACTGCTGGCGCAGACTCCAGGTGTAGGCCCCCTGGTTGGGGAGGATAAGGATGTCCCCGGGTTCGATGCCTTCCCCGAAATAGGACCAACCCCAGATATCGTGGGGGGTGCACAGGGACCCGGCCACCAGGCAGGGCCTTTCGGTGAGGGAAGGGCGGCTGAGGTTTATTACTGGCACGTAATCGGTCTCATACCGTTCCCACCCGATAATATTCGTGCCCGCATCGGTAATGACGAGGTCGTCAGCCTTCCTGTCCGCTACGGAGACCATGATGTGCATGATCCTGTCGGCGATCCAGCGTCCCGGCTCGGCGTATATTTTGAGGGGCGCCAGAGGAAAGATGTGTTTTTTAAGGGCCCCTGCGATCTCCCGGGCAAAATCCCCGACGGGGGCTGCGGAAAGGCGTTCCCTGCCCCGCAGGCGGGCCGCGCCGGGTGAGGAGGGCAATTCCCCGGTCAGCAGCCACTCCCCCCCCTCGGGCCAGTACCCGCCCCCGATATCCAGGAACCGGAGGGACTGGATGAGTCCGGGGTCCACGGTACCCAGCGCTTTGCCCAGCCTCTCGATAAATTTCACCTGAGCTTCAGGGGTCAGGTTCCAGCTAGTGTGAAACTGAAGGCCCCTGATCCGTACAGCCTTTTTCCCGGCGGAGGTGGACAGGAATTCCCCGAGTGAGGAAAGAGGTATTCCGAACTTCCGCCACAGACCGTCCTCTCTGGTCGTGAGCCGGACCCCGGCTGTGATAACCGTACCGGCCTTAAGAGCGGCCGAATCGAGCCGCTCGAGTTCACCGAAGCTGTCAATGAGTACCGTGACCCTTGCGGCGTTGATCGCAGCAAGTTCCAGTTCCTTTTCAGTCTTGCCAGGACCGCTGAAGAGGATGCGCCGGCAACCGGTCTCCAGGGCAGTTTGAAGCTCGAGGCCGCTGGAGACGTCCAGTCCAAGACCCGCCTTCACCGCCTCTCTGGCAACATCGGGGTGGTTGTTGCATTTCATGGCAAAAAAGGCTTGAAAGTCCTCAAGGTGGGAGGAAAAAGCGTCGGTGAAAGCCCGGGACCTTTCCCCCATCACATCAGGTTCGAAGAGGAAGAGGGGAGTGCCGTTACCGGTGGCGGCTTCTATGAGGCTATCGGATCGCTGGAGAAAGGAAAGAACCAGGTCTCGAATCTCTTTCTGCCATCCGTCCTCCCTTAACCCGAGACAGTCGACAGGGTCTCCACCGTGGGCTCCGCCCATACTCAAGGCTCCATCTCCACTTCCACAAGGCTTTCCAGCTCGGCTCCCTCCTCGGCCAGTTTGAACCTGTCCGACGGACGGAAGATGACGTGCCC
>JALHUC010000141.1 GCA_022865845.1 bacterium
ATCAGGCCTTCCATCGAAGCGGGCAGGGAACAGCTTGATGGAGAGCTCGATCCTGAAACGCTGCGCAAGGGGCATTGCCCCGTCTGCGGTTCCCTGCCCTCCCTGAACCTTCTGAAGGGAGAAGGAGGGAAGCGTTATTCCCTGTGCTCCTATTGTGGTTTTCAATGGAGGATTGACCGTCTGTCCTGTCCTGTCTGCGGCAGCCAGGAACCGGATGATCACAGTTATTTTTTCGGTGAGGGGGAGGAAAACTGCCGCATCGAACTGTGTGACAAATGTCACCACTATATCAAAACCGTGGATCTCAGGAATTTGGAACTGTCCGATCCCTGTCTGGAAGATCTTGGGTCTCTCCATCTCGACATCCTGGCAGCCCGGAAAGGATACATGGGAGCCGTACCAAACCCATGGACAACCTGAAAAGGAGAGAGACCAATGTTCCACCTGACAATAAGGATCAAGACTAGTCCGAGGGAACAGGAGAATGCCTTTGTCGTCCTCCGTTCGTTGGCTGAGCGCACAAGGGTCCTGCCCGGCTGCGCCGTGTGCCGGATCTATCAGGATGTCCAGGAAGAGGGCGCTCTGCTGTTCGAGGAGATCTGGAGTAGCGAGGATGCCATGAACAGGCATATCCGCTCGGAGGGATACCGTGATGTTCTACTCATCATGGAGATGGCCCATGCGAAACCGGAGATCAGGCTCGAAACCATTTCAAACCTGACCGGGATGGAGACCCTGGAAAAGTTGAGAGAGGAAGCGAATCCGAATCTGAAATCGCCATAAGGAGGAGAGCAACATGAAAGGAAGCTCAGGATTATTTGTCGTGGTCCTCGCAGGCCTGCTGGCAGGAGGCCTCGCCTCGACAGCATGGGCGACGGACACTTCCAGCTGCGTCACCTGCCACCTTGACAAGGAGATGCTCACCAGGAACCTCAGCGGGACCACGGCCAGGAAATCGGCGATGCAGTCAGGGCAGGGCTGAGGCGGACAGGTGGTTCCGTTGGAGCCACAGGAAAAAGTCCTCCTCTCTACCGATTTTCTTTCCACAACCCATGGCGAACTCGCCTGTGAGAGCTGCCACGGAGGCGACGCTGTCAGCATGGACAAATCGTCTGCGCACACGGAAATGGACCCCCAGCCGTCCATCAATAACCCCCGGAAGGCCTGCGGCGAATGCCACGAGGAGATCGTGGAGGCGGCCGGGGATTCCCTGCACGCCACTCTGGCCCCCTTCACAAAGGTGCTCCAGAAAAGGGCGACCATGGACAATTGGGAGCACGTCGACGAGGCGAGGAAGAACCACTGCGCGTCCTGCCATACGAGCTGCGGCGGATGTCATGTGAGCCGGCCCCAATCCGCCGAGAAGGGGTTCGTCAACGGCCATACATTTCAGAAACGCTCCGATCCTCTCAACCAGTGCACGGCCTGTCACGGCAGCCGCGTGGGATTCGAATTTTATGGTCAGCGCGGGAGGGGGGACGTCCACGCGAAGGCGGGCATGGACTGCGTCGCCTGCCACGGGGCCCGGGAGATGCACGCCGCGGCGCCCCAGTACCTCCAGGGTCGCTACGACCTGGACCAGATGACGCGCTGCACCGACTGCCACGAGAACCTGCGCTTCGGATCGGTTCGGGAACACGCCGTTCACATCGGCAAGGTCCAGTGCCAGGTGTGTCATTCCCAGACCTACGTCAACTGCTACAGCTGCCATGTGGGTAAGGACAGCGAGGGGATGGCGTTTTTCCAGAACAGCCGCGAAGTGGAATCGATGAAGATCGGGTTGAATGACGATGATCGGGCCCCCGGCGCCGGGTACCGCTACATGCTGGTCCGCCACGTACCATCCGATCCCGAGATGTTCGATTTCTACGGTAAGGACGGTTTTGCCAACTTCGGCAAAGTCCCCACCTGGAAGCGGACGTCACCTCACAATATCCAGCGGCGCACCTGGCAGGCGG
Organism: bacterium; assembly: GCA_022865845.1. Classification (GTDB taxonomy): domain Bacteria; phylum BMS3Abin14; class BMS3Abin14; order BMS3Abin14; family BMS3Abin14; genus JALHUC01. The sequence continues at coordinate 1,959 of JALHUC010000141.1, forward strand.
CCACCTGCAACAACTGCCACGGTAACCGGGACCTGTTTCTCTCCGAGACCGACCTCCTGGACTACGAGAAGGAGGCCAACAGCAAGGTGGCCGTTTCCGACGGCATGCTGCCAAAAGCGGTGACAAAGACCCGGAAATTGTCCATCGACACGAGCAAGGTCCGCACGAACATGGTAGTGGACGCCAACTGGCTGCATGAGAACCTCGAGGACAAACAGCTTGTGGTGATCGACGCCCGGGACAGCGCGGCCTATGACAAGGGGCACATCGAAGGTGCCATCTCCCTCGACCCCCTGACGGCCGGACTGCGCAGCGGCGCCGATGCCGAGAAGCCCTTCACCCTCGAAGAACACAGCAAAGTGGCGGAATTTTTCAGCAGGAAGGGAATCGCCGCGTCAGACCACATCGTGGTGTATGACCAGAAAGCCTCGACGGCGCCGGCGCTGCTGGCGTTCCTGGAATGGGCCGGAGCGACCCGCGTCTCCTATCTGAGCGGCGGTGTGGAGGGGTGGCACCTCGGCGGCTTCCACACGGTCTCCGAGCCCACAACCCGGGAGGCGCACGCTTTCGGCGGCACCGTCCAGCCGGCTTTCATCGTGGACAGCGACACAGTGGCCAAGCTCTCCGAGAAGCCGGATACAGTGGTTGTGGATATTCGTCTCATCGATCGGACTCTCGGGTTGACAAAACATGAACTGGCCGGCCGGGCCGGAGCCATTCCCGGGTCGATCAACGTCCCCTTTGGCGCTTTTTACATGGAAAACGGATTTTTGAAGTCACCGACAGAGCTTCTGTGGATGCTTGAGACCTATGGCATCACCCCGGACAAGACTGTCATCACCACCTGTGACACCGGCATTGCTGCCGCCGATGGCTTCTTTATCCTGCGGTACCTGGGATTCCCGGACGTTCGGGTCCACGATGAAGCCTGGGTTAACTGGAGCCGGACACGGTAGGCAGGTGGAAAAGAGTCGAAGATGATCCCGGGGCGGCCCTGTGATCCGGTCCGAAGGGGGGCATGCCGGGAACTTTGTGAAACGCACGTAAATGAGAAGAGAGGATTCAGATGAAAAGGAAACTGTTTGTGATGTTCGGAATGATCGGTCTGGCACTGGTGCTGGCACTGCCCGTCCATGCGGCTGAGAGTCTCATCGATTCTGTGGCCAAAGGCTGCGAGCAGGAGCTCAAGACGTACTGCAAGGACGTGACCCCCGGCGAAGGGCGGGTGCTAGCCTGCCTGTACGCCTTTGGCGACAAGCTTTCGGGTCAGTGCGAGTACGCGCTCTTCGACGCCGCGGTGCAGCTGGAGCGGGCGGTGGCGGCCCTCAGCTACCTGGCCAACGAGTGCCGGGATGACCTGGTGACGTACTGCGCCGATATCAAGCCAGGCGAGGGGCGGCTCATCCAGTGCATCGACAAGAATGAGGCGAAGGTCAGCGGGCGGTGCAAACAGGCATTAAAAGACACAGGCGTGAAGAAATAGCATCAGAACCATTCCGGGGAAAGCCCAACACGTTGCACCTGGTTTTCAGCAATCCGCCCTCATTGCCGGTCCAATGATGGGCAACTGAGGAAAAGGAGAGATACCATTATGGCAAAGGGAAAAAACAAGATTCAAACGCCCGCTTGCGCCTGTGGCCCCGGACGGGAACTCACAGAGCCTGCCCTGGACACCACTAAGGAAGATCGAAAAGCCTATATCGACAAGATGGCAGCCAAACTAAAAGCATGGGATGACGAAGTTCAGAAACTTGAGGGAAAAGCAGATATGGCCAAAGCGGAAGTAAAGGCTAAATACCATGAGCAGATCAATGAATTGCGCGTGAAAAAAGAAGCAGCGCAACAACAGCTCGAGAAGATCCAGGGAGCCAGCAAAGTCGCTTGGGAAGAGCTGAAGGAAGGTATTGAGCAAAGCTGGAAAATACTTGGTGATTCCGTAAAAAGCGCTCGCGACCAACTAAAATAATAATGGAGATCAATGCGTGAGTAGAACGGTGCCCGCCGAGGTTCTGCCGCCGGAAAAGCCGATCCCCCGGGGCGAGGAACCCAGGACTCTGCCCGACCTGGGCTTCTCCAGAAGAAGGCTGGCCCTGGCCTTCGCCCTTGCAGCGCTGGCCGATGGACTCTCGGTTTTTTTGACCTTCACGCCGCCGGTGCAGTGGGCGGTGGATCTGGTGACAGCGATCCTGCTGTTCGTGGTGCTGGGCTGGCAGTGGATCCTGCTGCCGGGACTGGTCATGGAGGCGATCCCTGGCCTCTACATTTTCCCCTTCTGGGTACTCGTGGTGGGAGCAGTGGCCGTGTGGGGGACCGCGCGGCCGACACGCTGGTTTGGTGGAAAACGCTGATCAAGGAGAAAGCAAATGAAGAACAGAGCATACATCACCATTGTTACGGTATTCATCGTTGCGAGCATGCTGGCCCTTGTGCCAGCGCCTGCCGCGGCAGCATCGGAGGGGGGAGACTCAGGAGATTGGCAATTCGAAATAACGCCTTATCTCTTTGCCACAGGGCTGAGCGGCGATATCGGTATAAACAGCGTGACGGCCAATGTTGACTCCAGTTTCAATGATATCCTCGAAAACCTCGACTCGGGGTTCATGGCCCTGTTCGAAGCCCGGAAAGGACCCTGGTCCTTTGATTTCGAGGGTGTGTATTTCAAGTTGAAAGATGAGAGGACACGCTCGTGGGAAGGGCCGTTGGGCAATACCACCACAGGCACTCTGGAAGGGACGATGACGGAGGAGCTGTACCAGCTTTCGGCCGGATACCGTGTGGCTGACGACAGTATGAAGGTCGATCTGTTCGGGGCCGTGCGCGCCACCGTGCTCGACACCAAGCTGGACCTGACCGTCACAACCGGCGCCGATCTCTTGCCGGACGGCAGCCGCAGCACGCGCATCAGTGAGAGCTGGTGGGACCCGGTGGTCGGCGCGCGCCTGCTTGTGCCCCTTGCCGAGGCATGGACCGCCGTCGGTTATGCCGACGTCGGCGGATTCGGCGTGGGTTCCGATATAACCTATCAGCTGCTTGCCGGGGTGAATTGGCAGTTTGCGAAGAGCGTTTCGGCCAAGCTCGGCTACCGATACCTGTACCAGGACTACGAAAGTGACGGTTTTGTCTGGGATATGACCGCGAGCGGTTTCTATCTTGGGGCAGGCTTCCGGTTCTGACACAACTTATTTATAGGGGTGAACATGAAAAACGCGATGGTTGACACGAAGTTCGTGATTGACAAGCTGGGCAAGCCCGGATGGGTGCTTGTCGATCTGAGCTTTGCCGCAGACTATGAAAAAGGGCACATCCCCGGCGCGGTGGGCCTGCCCGCCTGGGTGTCGAAGATGTTCGCCGACGACACGAAACGGCATTCCACGGTGATCGAGCATTTGGAACAGACCTTCGGCGAGATGGGGATAGGCAGCGACAGCCACGTCATAGTCTACGGCGATCCAGCCAATGTGCACTGGAATGCGGTCCTGTTCTGGATTCTGGAGGCTGGAGGCTGCAACAGCTCCCTTTCGAAAGGCACCGTCCAGTTCTACGACGGCGGAGTGAAGCGCTGGCAGGCCGAGGGCGGCAAGCTCGAACTGGGGGCACCCAAGGTGAAACCGGCGACCTTCAAGTCGGTTGCCGGGGTGAAGCGAGGGGCAGCGGCCGATGAAGTTCTCAGTATCGTAACAGGCAAGGAAAAAGCGATCGTCCTCGACGTCCGGACGCCGGCCGAGTACAGCGGCACGGACGTGAGGGCGCTCAGGGGCGGGCACATCCCCAAGGCTATCAACATCGATTTTATGGGAAACTTTGACCACACAACATTCCAAATGCTGCCCCTCGACCAGCTGCAGAGCCTCTATGAGTCCGTGTCGAAGGACCAGCGGGTGATCACCCACTGCCAGTCAGGGCAGCGGGCCGCGTACACCTATCTCGTCCTGCGGGCTCTTGGCTACCAGGACGTGGCGATCTACCACGACGGGTGGCGGGTTTACGGCAGCGACCTGAAGCTCCCGGTGGAGGACGAGACGTGGTACGACTTCACGAAGATCAACATGACAATAAGTACCGTCAGCAAAATGCAGCAAAATTAGAGAGTCAATAAGCAGCCTAAATTCAGGCAGCTGGACCTGCTTTCAAAAGAAAGCATCAACAACCCGATTATGACCAACCGAAAGAATGGAGGAACAGGATCATGGCTAAAAAGACAAGTAAAAGTGGTGATGCGACAGCTTGCTCTCCAGGAGACCTCTCCAAAGGGATCAAGACTACAACTTTTAAAAACACAAAAATGAATACGGTTAAGTTGAATTGGAAAGAGGTTTACTACACCAACTGTCCACTGGTCTCCGCCAGCAATGTGGACCAGGAGCTGGGCTGGACCCGGGAGGAGTTCAAAAAACTCGGCGTGAAGTATGCCTTCATGCGCTCCGACCGCGGGAACGACTGGTACCCCCACTACATCCACAACCTCGACAACCTCATCCGCTTCGGCGGCCTGTTCCCGCCCGTCCACGTCCACGCCGACATCCGCAGGACCCGGCTCCTGGGGGTGACCCACGCGCCCCACGAAGGCGGCTGCATGATGGTGCGCTCCAGGGATGACATCTACCGGATGTCCGAGCTGAAGGGCAAGAAGATCGGCCTCTCGAAAAGCATGAACCAGGTTAAAAACGACTGGTGGCGCATCCAGGAGCACCAGGGTATCGAACTGATGCTCCGGATGAACGGCATGACCATGGACGACGTCCAGATCGTGGAGTTTCCCTACGCCGACGACTGGTACAACAATAAGGAAATGCTGGATCCCATGGAAAACCCATCCGAGCTATGGCTCAAGCGCGACCACAAACGTGACCTGGCTTTCCGCCCGCTGGAGACGGCTTTACTTAAGGGCGTCGTCGACGCGATCTATACCCAAAGCAAGCCCTTCCAGCATCTGCAGGAGGCGACAGGCAAGATGAAGGCCATCGAGGACCTGTCCCGGTATCCGGACTGGACCCTGCAGGTGGCCAACATCCCCGCTGCCATCACCTGCACCCAGGAGATGGCCGAGAAGCATCCCGAGCTCGTCGTCACCTTCATGAAGGGCATGGTCAAGGTGGGGCGCTGGTCCAACGAGCACAAGCATGCCGCGGCGGCCATACTTGACAAGCAGACCTTCTACCTGGACGTAGAAGGTACTTACCTAGGGATCAAACACATCGACATGGTTCCCAACCTGTCGCCCCAGAACCTGGCCTCCGTGGAGATCGGCAAGGACTTCATGCTCAAGCACGGCTACATCAAGAAGGATTTTGATGTACAAAAGTGGGCGGCGCCGGAGTTCCTGGAGAAGGCATCCAGGGAACTGCTCGAAGACGAGTGGCAGAAAAGGACAACAGCAAAGCTTCCCAAGGCGGCTGCGTCCCTGGATTCCGGAGGACGGATTGGGTAGTTGAGAGAAAGCTCGGCAAAAAGCATGCAGCTGCGAGGCCCTGGAAAAATCTTAAGGGGATCCAGGAGGTGCATGGTTCAGACATAAGTATTGCGGAGAGGCCCGGATCTCCGGGCCTCTCCCACAGGGATCCCCTTTTCTCAAAACCGTCCCAATGATGTCGAGGGGTGAGATCTGTCAATCCTTTAAAGGTGATGACGCTGGAGCAATTAAAAGGGGGAATCAATGTTTGAGTTTGCATTTGTCATAACGATATTCTTCATGCTGCTGGGTCCATTCAAACTTATCCCGACCTTTGCGGGGTTGACGAGAGGCATGGACCTCAAATTGAAACGGGACGCGGCGGTCCTGGGTACTCTGCTCGCTTCAGCGCTCTGTGCGATCGTGGCACTGACCGGGGTGATGATCCTGGAAAAGTATCGTATCTCCCTTGACGCGGTAAGGATCGCGGGAGGACTGGTCCTTCTGATCGCCGGGCTGCAGGGCATTTTTCAAAAAGCACAGGCTCCAGGTCCCAGCCCCGGCACAACCCCAACTGCGATCCAGCTCGCCCTCTCGCCGGTTGCCGTTCCGTTCATCGTGTCGCCTGCCGGCATCGGCGCCATATTGATCTTCATGATGATCGCTCCGCTGTACCAGGGGATGGTACTAACCGTAGTCGTCTGCCTGACGATCATGATGGTGCTGAACTTCCTGGTGATGTACTTCATCGACCAGGTCATGAAGACGCCTGGTATCATGATCATTCTCACTGTGCTCGGCTCAATACTGGTATTTGTACAGGTAAGCCTGGCCATCCAGATGATCCTGAACGCTCTCCAGAGTTTGGGGGTTTTCAAAGCCTAGAAAAGGGAGTGCTTAAGATGTCTACACTAAAAGTCAAAAATTCATGTGAACATTGGCCGGGGAAATGGGCTTGTACCATCTTTCTCGTTGCAGGGTTATTGGGTCTCACGGGTGTCGCCGGCGCCCAGGAGGCGTCCTCGGTGGGCGCCGAAGCCCAGGCCAACAACCCTCTCGCCAATTTCACCTCATTTAACGTACACAACTACTACATCGGCGAACTCACCGGTCTGGATGACGAGAGCGCCAACCAGTTCTGGTTCCGCTTTGCCAAACCCTTCACCATAGGGAAGGCGAACTGGATCATGCGCGCATCGCTGCCGGTCAATACCTTCCCGGTGGCACCTGACCTCGATCACGAGACCGGCCTCGGAGATCTGAACCTCTTCGCGGCCTACCTCATCGACACGGGCAACCCTGCCATCACCGCCGGCGTCGGCCCGCAGATCACCATGCCCACCGCCACAAAGGACGCACTGGGCAGCGGGAAGTGGTCCGCGGGGCTGGTGCACACACTCTTCGACATGAGATCCAAGATATTCCAGTACGGTTACCTGTTGAGTTGGCAAGGGAGCTTTTCGGGCGATAAGGACCGCGAAGATGTGAACACAGGGGCCTTCCAGCCCTTCATGTTCTATCAGCTCGGCAGCGGCACCTACCTTCGCTCATCGGCGGTCATGGTGTCCAACATGGAGAATGGCGACTACAGCGTGCCCATCGGGCTCGGCATAGGCCAGGTGATTCCAACGAAGACGGCTGTCTTTAACTTCTGGGTCGAGCCCCAGGTGTCCATTGCGGACGAGGGCCCAGGATGGCCGGAGTGGCAGATATTCTTCGCGCTCAATACCCAGTTAAAGTAAGGTCTCCGTACCCTGAAACAAAAAGATCATTCATGAGCACAAAGGTGCCAGTCAGGGTCGGCCAGCACCTGCTCCACAACAGCATCAGACCTTCGGCCAGAAGGCGAGCTTAAGTGTGCTGTGATCCATAACCGGGTCCGTGCCAAGGTCCTTTAAGGTGACGTGGATCTGAACAGGGACCCAATGGGGTCAAAGGGGAAACCTGTCAATCCTTGACGCTATCAGGAGGGTGTCGCTCAATTCCAGTCCAGACCTTGATTATTCTGGTATTCTGAGGCCCTCCTGAGCTTTTTTATAACCGAGAGCGATCATTTCATCTGCACGATCAAACTCCAGGGTCCCGCAGGCGTTTCTGGCAATTTCAACGGTGTGATCCGGTGGATAGGCTGCCAGTTTCAGTCTTGCGATAGAGCTTTGCATGGCATCGAATGCCTGATTGGCGACATCATAAACGCCCCAATCCAGTTGGCTTATGCTGGCAGTTTTTTGCTTAAGACGCTTCTTGATGAAGCTGCCAGGCTTTTTATAGAACGGTTGTGGATCCTCCTCAGGCTCAGGCTGCCAGTCACCAGAACCCTGATCAGCCTCCACGGCACCACCAAGGTTAACAGCGATCGTCATCTCGGTACCATCGTGAAAGGTCGGGGCAATGGGAACCGGATTTAAGACACCGCCATCGATGAGTCTCACACCTTTGCGCATGTAAGGCGTAAAGAGCAGGGGTAATGATATGGATGCCCTTATCGCGTCAAACAGCCGTCCCGAGTTTATCCAGATCTCTTTCTCATTTTTTATGTCTGCAGCAATGGCTGTATAACGTATGGGAAGATCCTCGATCAACTGATCTCCCACCAACTCGATCAGAGTGTTTATGATCCTGTCACCTTTAACCAGACCGCTTCTACCCCATGACATGTCCAGCATTTTCAGGATTTCGATCTTGGTAATGGCTCGCACCCAATGCTCGAATTCATCGAGCTTGCCAGCGGCATAGACACCGCCGATGAGGGCTCCTATGGAGCACCCGGATATGGACTGGATCTGGTAACTGTTTTCTTCAAGCCAGTGGATGACCCCGATATGAGCCAGCCCACGTGCTCCCCCGCTGCCAAGAACCAGAGATACAGTTTTCATGTCCGATACGTCCTCTTCCCATGGCGTTAACGGCTGCAGACGGCGTTAACATGTATTTGCGCTTAGGGAAAACCCCCGGTTTTGCCGGCGGAGCCCAATAGTCTGCCAGTTCCTGGATTAGATGAATGCCTCCGATCTGTGAACCGGACAAAGTTTGCAAAGGCTTCGGTGACCTGTTAAAGAAGCTTAAGACATACAGTATGGGACTGCAAGGATCGTAAAACTGTGGCAGAAAATGGAAAATATCCTTATCCACAGGAAATGAATCATGCCTTTATGGCTTCAAAACGACTACTGCCTCCCTGAACCTCGGCAGGGCAGCCATAAGTAAAATCATTAGCAATACTAACTGATCGTGTCAGGTACTGCTAAATTCCCGGCCTGGCCCCCATCGACCCCGGTAAGTTGTCTCATCACCTCCACAGCCGGCTTGGCATCGTGGTCGAAATTTTTACTGAGAGCTTCGATACTGATCAGGCCATCGTATCCTATCTGCTTCAAAAATTTTACAAAAGTGACATATTCACCCTTTAATACTTGAGGATATGCCCGATCTTCCGGGTCCGCGAAGTGAATGTGCGTAAGATAAGGTGCCGCTTCCCGGATGATTTCAGGATCTTCCTTTTCCAGGGCCAGGTGATAATAATCGATGAGCAGCCGGATATTGTCCCGGTCCGCATCCTTGACAAGCCTGAGACCTTCAGCGGCGGTAGATATAAAGTTACTTTCGCCCTTTGATATGGGCTCAATTGCGATGGTAATGGCCTTTTCCTTGACCAGAGGATCCATAAACCTGAGCAGTTCGACCATTTGTATCCAGGCTTTCCCCATTGGAAACCCTTCCGGTATATTTTTGGACCTGGGACTGCCGAAGGCGATCACCTTGACACCCAGGTCAGCTGCCCTGCGAAACGCCTTTGTAATATAATCCTCAATGATCTGTTGATCTGTATCGTTACCGGTCAACCGAATGTCAGGAGGGAAGAAATTATTGCACGCTTCACATTTGAGCCCGGAGACCGTGAGCTCTTTCTTCAAGGAATGATAATCGGCATCATTTAACGCCACAGTTTCCGCCAGGGGCAGTTCTACATAATCAAAACCTGCTTCTTTACCCTTTTTTAAAAATTGGCTGCCTGTACCGTCTGCCTGGGTATTTATCAAATTCGTGCAGAAACCGATCCTCATGAATTTCGCCTCCTTGCTGAAATCTCCACCGGCCATAGCGGACAAACGATCCAAGATCCCCCTCGACAGGCTCGGG